>JBKJKJ010000468.1:0-5741 GCA_046597455.1 Burkholderiales bacterium | reverse complement strand
CATGCACGGGCTAGCAGCCTGTCGGACTTACGAGTCGGGACAGGCTGCTAAAAGCAAAACCGGCCGGGTGTCCACAAACTATCATTTCAAAAAGCCTCGAAAACAGGTTTTCGACTTCAATTCGGCCCGCCCGTTTCGCATAAGGAGCTTGTCGCATCGCAAGCCGACAAGCTCCTAGGCCCTCGCCAGCGCGAACGAGAAAGCGATTCCCTTCCCCGGGTCGCTTTCGACGCTGAGATTCGCGGCGTGCGCATCGAGCACCGCTTTGGTGATGGCGAGGCCGAGGCCCACACCCTGTGTGCGTTGAGTCTTGCCGCGCCAGTAACGGTCGAAAATATGGGGCAGTTGATCCGCCGGAATGCCGGGGCCCGTGTCGGGACCGTGAAGATCGCAAGCTCGACCGACTCTCGCAGCGATACGTCACGCCCCCGCCTTCAGGCGTGAACTTGACTGCGTTGCCGATGAGGTTGGAAAGCGCCTGCCGCACGCGCTTGCGGTCGCACCGCACGAACAATTCGGATCCCGGCAGGCTTCCCGTGAGCTCGACGCGCTCGATCCGCGCGAGCGGCTCGATGACTTCGAGCCATTCATAAATGAGGCCGGACGCGCAGACGCGCTCGAGATGCAGCTCGATCGTCCCGGATTCGACCGTCGCGATGTCGAGCAGGCCACTCACCAGCGACTGCATGTGCGCGCTTGCTCGTTCCATCGAGCTCAGTCCGGAGGCCGCTGTCGTCGTCGACTGATCAGGCAGCAGCTTCTTCAGGAGCGCGAGGTTCAGTGAGGTCCATGGGTAGGGCATTTTCTTGCTTTAGTGGCCCGTATGTCCAGCCCTTCGACGGGCGCGATGGTGCGCCGCTCGCATTTTTGTTCAACGCTACCCGTCGTCGATCGGTGACAGATAACGTGCGTTTCGGTGTGCATTGAATCGAGTCGAGGTGAGGTTTGATCCTGCAGAAGAGGTCCAATGGTGGGGTGGCCCGCATGGTCCCCACGCCGGTGCCGCTGCGCTATGCAGTTGCGACGGCTGTCGTACTCGCTTGCGCATGGATGCGCCTGGCCCTGGATGATGTTCTGGGGGACGGCAGCCAGTTCACGTTTTTCTATCTCGGGATCGTTCTCGTCGCATTCTGGTGCGGCACGGCCCCGGGCCTTCTGGCGATTGCACTGAGTGCCGCGGCAGCGGATTACTGGTTCCTCGGCGAACGCGGCGCTTTCTCTGCGGATTTCGCCACTGGGGTCGCGCTGCTGGTGTTCTGCAGTGTTTCGAGCGTCTTCCTGGTCGTGGTCAGAGCGCTGAGGCGCGCTCAAACGGCACTGCTCGTGAAGTCCGGCCAGAACGAGGCGATTCTATCGAGCATTACCGACGCGTTCGCCACCCTCGATCACGAGTGGCGATTTACCTACATCAACGCGCGTGCGGCCTCGATTTTCGAGCAGCTGAAAAAGAAACCGAGCGCGTTGCTTGGAGCCAGCCATTGGGATGCCTTCCCCGACCTGCTCGGTACGGTCGTGGAGGAAAAGTATCGCGCAGCGGTTCGCGAGCAACGACCCGAGCGCTTCGAATTGTTTTATCAGCCTTACGAAGGCTGGTTCGAGGTGAACGTCTATCCGTCCGCCGAAGGGCTCTCCATTTTCTTCCGGGACGTGACTGAATCCAAGAACTCCGAACGGGCTTTGGGTGAAAGCGCCGCGCGGCTGCACTTCACGCTCGAATCCGCGGGCGTGGGAGACTGGGACATGAATCTCCTAACTCACGAAGCGCGACGTTCGCTGCGCCACAACCAGGCTTTCGGTTACTCGCAGCCGGTTGACCAATGGAGCTTCGAGATATTCCTGCAGCACGTCCATCCCGACGACCGAGAGTGGGTGCGGCGCAGGTTCGGCGAAGCGGTCGCGAACCAGTCGGACTGGCATTTCGAATGCCGTGTGATCTGGCCTGACCAGAGCGAGCACTGGATCGAGGCGCACGGAAGTGTTTATCGCGTGCAGAACGAGCGTCCCGAGCGCATGCTGGGCATCGTAATAGACATCACCGAACGCAAGCAGACCGAGCTCGCGCTCAAGGACGAATCGCGCGTGCTCGAGCTGCTGAACGAAACCGGCGCGCGTCTCGCCTCGAATCTCGATTTGCAATCACTGCTGCAGGCGGTGACCGACGCAGGTACGCAACTGAGCGGCGCCCAGTTCGGCGCGTTCTTCTACAACACGACGGACGAACGCGGCGACGCTTTTCTGCTGTATACGCTGTCGGGCGCGCCGCGAGAGGCCTTCGAGAAATTCGGGCAGCCGCGGGCCACCGCGATTTTCGCACCGACTTTCAGGGGCGAAGGCGTCATCCGCTGCGACGATGTCCGCAAGGACCCGCGCTACGGGAAAATGTCGCCGCACCACGGCATGCCGGCGGGGCATCTTCCGGTGCGCAGCTATCTCGCCGTGCCGGTCGTGTCGCGCTCGGGCGAGGTGATCGGCGGGCTCTTTTTCGGACATCCGGAGCCGGGGGTGTTCGGCGAGCGCGATGAGCGCCTCATCGTGGCCGTTGCAGGCCAGGCGTCGATCGCCATCGACAACGCCAGACTTTACGAAACTGCGCAGAAAGCAGCGCATGAGCGCACGCGTCTACTCGAAAGCGAGCGTTCGGCGCGCGCCGAAGCCGAGCGCATGAGCGCGATGAAAGACGAGTTTCTCGCGACACTTTCGCACGAGCTGCGAACGCCGCTGAACGCGATTCTCGGGTGGTCACAGCTTTTGCGACGCGGCGTGAAAGAAGAGGCCGATTTGCGCCGGGGGCTCGAAACCATAGAGCGCAACGCGCGGGTGCAGACGCAGCTCATCGAGGATCTTCTGGACATGAGCCGGATCACGTCGGGCAAGCTGCGTCTGGACATCCAGCAGGTCGATCCGGTGACGGTCATCGACGCTGCGCTGGAAACGGTGCGTCACGCGGCCGATGCCAAATCGGTCAGGATCGAAAAGCTGCTGGATCCGGCGGGTGGGCCGGTATCGGGAGACCCCGCCCGCCTGCAGCAGGTCCTCTGGAATCTCCTCTCGAATGCGATCAAGTTCACGCCCAAAGGCGGGAAGGTCCAGATCCTTCTTCAGCGCGTGGAGTCGCACACCGAGATCAGCATCGCCGACACGGGCATCGGTATCAGCCCGGAGTTTCTCCCGCATGTTTTCGAACGATTTCGCCAGGCCGACGCATCCACCACCCGTCTCCACGGCGGCCTCGGCCTCGGTTTGGCCATCGTGAAGCACCTGATGGAGCTGCACGGCGGGGACGTGCGTGTGCACAGCCCCGGTGAAGGGCTCGGCACCACCTTCACGCTTCACCTTCCGCTTGCGGTGATGAAGAGAACAGCGGTCCCGCAGGAGCGCAGGCGTTCGCGCTCACCGCAGAAGCCGGCTGACGATGGCCGGCTTGTCGATTTGTCGGGCCTGAAGGTGCTGATCGTGGACGACGAGGCCGATGCGCGCGCGCTGCTACAACACGTGCTGAGCGAATGTGAGGCGCTCGTGCTCACGGCGAGCAGCGCACCCGAAGCGCTGCGCCTGATCGAAACGGAACGGCCTCACGTGCTGGTGAGCGACATCGGCATGCCGGGAACGGATGGATACGCCCTGCTCGCGCAGGTGCGTGAGCTCGGCGAAGTGCGAGGGGGCGGTCTGCCGGCGATCGCGCTGACGGCATTCGCGCGCTCCGAAGATCGCACACGGGCGCTGCGCGCAGGCTTTCTGGTCCATGTGGCAAAACCGGTCGAGCCGTCGGAACTGGTGGCCACCGTGGCGAGCGTCGCAGGACGCACGGGCCCGAGGGTCGGCGCCGATTAGGTGTCGGTTCGGTGGCGCGCTTCAGGGGGCCGCGCGTGACGGCACCCTGCTTCGCAACCAGCGGCTTTACGGAATGGATTTGGCCGCGTTTTGTGTCGGATTCGACAAGCCCCATGATGGCGCTGTCAGGAGTCCCAGCCGCCACGCTGCGATGAGTGCGCCGATTACGACGATCAGCAGCAGGAAGCCGTAGAGACCCAGATGCCGGTCGGCGAACGGGTCGCGCAGCCGATGTCTGGCGCCCCGCGGAATCCGGGCGATCTTCGACAACGACGCACCGAGCGGCACGTTGATGCGCATGCGCCCATTGATCGCCCATCCGCTCGCATCGAGAATGGGTCCGAGGCTGCGCTGGCGCAGCTTGAGCCAGGCGATGATCATGCTGGGGCCGGAGATCGCAAGGATGATTCCGAGCAGCGCGACGGGGATCCACCACCCGAGGTCCACGAGCTTGGCGAACACGGCGACCAGCACTGCGCTGATACTGCCCAGTGCGACACCGATCGCGGCCACCGTGCCCACGTCTATCCTGCGCTGCAAAGTGGTTCGCGCAGCACTTCCGGCAGGCGCTGCCGCCGGTTTGTCGGTGCTGACGACGCGGGTGGCGAGCGTGTCCAGTCCGCCTCGTGATTTCGTGTCGCTTGCGGCGGCGCGCTTCGCGGCCTGCTCTTCGAGCATGCGCACGAATTTCTTGTAAGGCGAGAAAAACCCCTGCCGGATGCTCATGGGATTTTCGATCACCTTGGTGATCGTGGCGTCCCAGTCGCGGCCCTCACGGTCGTAGAAAACGCCGTTGCGGCCGACGAGTAGATAATCCACGTCGCCTGCGGTGAACGCCGCGACGATGGCCATCTTTTCGCCGGCGCGCGTGCATTCGCAATACGCAAGATAGGCTTTGGCCAGCCCGGCGAGCACCGCATGCTTCGCGGCATCGGCGACCTGCAGCGTGAGATCGCAGCTGCGTGCATCGAGATACAGCGTTCCCGCCTCGAAGATCGCGCCGCGGCGGCTGTAGAACTCGGAAAACGACACGAAGTTGTTCAGCAGGTGAACGAGGTCGCGCTTGAAGCGCGCCAGTTTTTCCAGTCCGTCGAGGCTTACGCGCTGCGTGCTCGCGCGTTCGTCCTCCTCGATCAGGGATTCGAGCGCGCCGCGAATCGAGCCCGAAAGCATTTCGCGCACGCGCGCGATGCCGAGCTTGTCGAGCTGAGTTGCGGGTTTCTCAGCGATCCATTTCTCACAGCAGGTCAGCTTCGCGCGCAATGTTTTCCACTCCGCCCGGGGCAGGTCGGAAACATCCCTGCCCAGCAGGGGATCGGCGGCGTGAGTCTTGAGCGCGCGCAGCCGCTGCGCCCAGGCGGGATTCACCCCTTCAAGCAGGGGCAGCGCACGGCCCGGCCCGATTTCCGACAGAGGCAGTGCGGCAATGCTTTCGCTCGCGGTATCGAGCGCAAGGGGCGCCATGCGCCGGTAATCGTCCATCGACGGACCGAGCGCAGCAGCCGCGTCCGGGTCATACGCGGCAATACGGGTGCGGGTGAAATAGTCCTCGACCTTGTCGGCGACGGCGGCGACAGCGGCAGCGGCATCGAAGGACCGCTCTCCAAGAGGCAGGCTGTCGGGATCGGCATCGAGCTTGCGGCGCCACTCGTCGAAGGCGGCTGCCTGCTTGAAAAAAGAATCGAGCTTCGCGCGGTCGATACCAGGCTCGCCGTTCAGGTCTTCGGCGCTGCCCTGCGTTTCGGCGATGTCGCGGATGGCGCTTTTGAGCTGCTCGTCGCTCGTCGAGTCGACGCGGATCACCCCGTCGCCGTTGAGCGCGAGCGCGGCGAACGTTCGCTGGCGTTCCCTCACGTCGTCCAGCCCGATCGCATCGGCGTCGGCTTTGCCGAGCACCTGTAGCGAGTGGC
>JBKJKJ010000464.1:0-18537 GCA_046597455.1 Burkholderiales bacterium | reverse complement strand
TCCCCAACGGTTACGCCGCCATGAACTGGCTGGCGACGACCGAAGGGAGCGGTGAGCTCGGCATCACGCAGGTCACGGAGATTCTGCCCAACAAAGGGGTGGCGTACGCAGGTCCGCTGCCTGAGCAGTTCCAGATGAAGGCCGTCTATTCGGTCGGACTCGCAGCGCACGCGCCGCAGGCGGCGCTGGCCAAAGACTTCATCGGACGCTTCAGCGCCGCCTCTGCACGGCCGCTCCTCGCTGAAGCCGGCTACGAATTCGACAGGTAGCCGACGCCGCACTCGAAACTCAACATTCACGGCAGCCGGAGGAATACAACAATGGGAACATCCCGGAACAAGAGCGAAAGCGTCGTGTCGATCGCCGAGAGGCTCGTCGATCAATCCGCAACAGTCGCGGCGGGTGCCATTCCCGAAGGCGTGAAAAAGCGCACCGAAGAGCTGCTCGTCGACGTGGTGGGGTTGTGCGTCGCCGCGCGCCGGACCGATTACGTCAAAGCCGTCATCGGCGGGCTCGACGCGAGCGGCGCATGCACGGCAATCGGTCATGCCACTGCGTTTGGTCCCGATCAGGCCGCGCTGATCAACGGCACCGCCGCGCACGGTGAAGACTTCGACGACACGTTCGAAGGCGGACCGGTGCACAGCAGCGCGGTGGTCGCGCCGGCGGTCCTGGCCGTGTGCGAGCGATTCGGCCGCGATGGACGCTCGGCGCTTGCGGGGCTGGTGACCGGCGTGGAAACGCTGTGCCGCATGTCGATGGTGATACCGAAAGCGATACACAAAGCCGGTTTCCATCCAACCAGCATCCTGGGCACGATGGGTTCGACGCTGGGCGCGTCGGTGGCAATGGGACTGGACCGGCGTCAGAGCGTCGATGCGCTGGGCATCGCGGGCAGCCTGTCGAGCGGGATCATCGAGTATCTCGCCGAAGGCGCGTGGACCAAGCGCCTGCACGCGGGATGGGCGGCGCAGGCGGGGGTGCAGGCGGCGCGCTTCGGTCAGCAGGCTTTCCTTGGCCCGCGCACCGTATTCGAAGGCACGCACGGGCTCTTCAACGGTTTCGCGCGCTCGCTCGAAGGCAATTACGACGTGCTCTTCGAAGACTTCGGACGCAAGTGGTATATGGAAGCGATCACGTTCAAGCCTTACGCGACCGGAACGATGAACCAGCCGTATATCGATTGCGCAGTGCGCCTGTCGAAGAAAGGCATCAAACCCGAAGACGTCGTCGACGTGCTTTGCGAGACGGCCGAAGGTTACGTTCACCGCCTGTGGGACCCGCTCGAATCCAAGCACAAACCCGCCAACGAGTACGCCGCGAAATTCAGCACGCCATTCAACATCGCGGTGGCGTTCATCACCGGCGGGGCAGGCCTGTCCGCGTTCACCGAAGAGACCGTGCGCGATCCGCGCATCCTCGCGCTGGCGTCGAAGGTGCATTACGTGGTCGATCCCGACAATCCCTATCCCAAAGCGTACACAGGCCACATCCGCATGACGCTCAAAGACGGTAGCGTCGTGGAGGAACGCCAGCCCCACATCCGCGGCGGCGCACACGAGCCGCTCTCGCGTGACGAGATCGAAGACAAATTCCGCCGCAACGTCGAGTTCGGAGGCTGGGATAAAGCGCGCGCAGACGCATTCCTGAAATCAGTGCCGACGTTTTTCGACGGTCCGCTCGACCTGAAGCTGTTGCGCGGCTGATGCGCCTCGATTGAGCCCTGGGTGGCGCCCGCGGATCGGGCGCCTGACGGATGGGAAGATCGATCCGAACCTTTAGGGCGGCACCGGTTGCGGTAAGATCGATGCGTGTTCTTCGTCCAGCCGCCGCCCGAGCTCGGCAACCAGTATGACGGCGACCGCGTCCTGCGGTCGTATTTGCAGCGCACACTCCCCGACGATGTCCGTAGTGACATCGCGCCGCAGCTGATGCAGATGGGCGCGCTCGCCGGCGGCGAGCTCTACCGCGATCAGCTTGCAGACCGGGAAAACGAGCCGCAGCTCGTCCAGTGGGACGCGTGGGGCAGCCGCGTTGATCGCATCGAAGTCACTCCGCTTTGGCGCAAAGCCGAGCGGCTCGCCGCCGAGCATGGCCTCGTCGCTGCAGCGTACGAGCGGCGGCACGGCGCGCATTCGCGTGTTCATCAGTTCGCGCTCGCCTATCTCTTCACGGCCTCGACCGACGTCTATAGCTGTCCGCTGGCGATGACCGATGGCGCTGCGTGTGCGCTGCTTGCGTCGGGGAACAAGGCTTTGATCGATCGTGCCCTGCCGCACCTCGTGTCCCGCGATCCGCAGCGGTTCTGGACGAGCGGGCAGTGGATGACCGAATCGACGGGCGGCTCCGATGTCGGCTTAAGCTGCACGGTCGCACGCCAGTCGGCGGGCGAGTGGCTGCTTCAGGGTCGCAAGTGGTTCACCTCCGCGATCGCTTCGCAGATGGCGTTGACGCTTGCGCGTCCCGAAGGCAATCCGCCCGGCGGGAAAGGTCTCGCACTGTTCTACGTCGAAACCCGCGACGAGAACGGATGGCCCAACCGGATTGCGGTTAACCGGCTCAAAGACAAGCTCGGCACCCGCAAAGTGCCGACGGCCGAGCTCGAGCTGCTGGACACGCCGGCGCATCTGGTCTGCGGCACGTCGGACGGGGTAAGGAACATCGCGCCGATGCTCAATGTCACGCGCACCTGGAACAGCGTGAGCGCAATCGCATTCATGAGGCGCGGCCTCGCGCTGGCTCGCGATTACGCACGGCGGCGAATCGCGTTTGGCACGCCCCTCGCAGACAAGCCGCTGCATCTGGATACCCTGGCCGGCCTTCAGGCGGAATTCGAAGCGGCGTTCCACCTGACGTTCTTCGTGGTCGAGCTGCTCGGTCGCAGCGAAGCGGGGCAGGCCAGCCCGCAACAGACCGCATTGCTGCGCACACTCACGCCCATCGCCAAGCTCATGACCGGCAGGCAGTGCGTGGCCGTGCTGTCGGAAGTGATCGAAGCGTTCGGCGGTGCCGGCTATGTCGAAGACACCGGATTGCCGCTGCTGTTGCGCGACGCCCAGGTGCTGCCGATCTGGGAAGGCACCACCAACGTGCTTGCGCTCGACGTCCTGCGCGCGCTCGAAGGCCCGGGCGGCGTGGACGTTCTGCGCCGCGAAGCCGGTTTCGTGCTGCAGGGCGTGCGTCACCCGGACCTCGTACGCATTTCCGCCCGGGTCGAACAGACACTCGAGGCGGCTCGCGCGTGGCTCGAGCAATCTGCGGATCACGCCCCTTCGCGCGAAGCAGGTGCGCGCCGGTTGGCGATGACGCTCGGGCGCACCTGCGCGCTCGCTTTGCTGTGCCGCCACGCGCAGTGGTCGCTCGACGATGAGCACACCGCGCACGACGCGCGCGCGCTTGCGGCCGCCCGCCGCTTCGCAGCAGCAGGTTTCAACCTGATCGGCGTCCTGGATGCCGAGGATGCGCGCAGGCTGGCGCGGGACGAGAACTGAATCCTCACTTGAACCTTATTCCGGCACCCGGACGCGGTAGGCGCTGAAGGTGCTCGACCGGGCGGGCGTTAATCGGGAGATTGAGATGATCGACTCGACGATGATGGATTTTCCGCTCACGTTGAGGCACGTCCTGGATCGGGCCGGAGGTCTGTTCGGCTCGTCGGAAATCGTCTCGCGCCTGCCGGACAAATCCCTGCATCGCTATGCGTATCGCGACTTCCACCCCCGCGCGCTCGCGCTGGGCGGTGCGCTGCAGCAGCTCGGTGTGAAGAAGGGCGATCGCGTGGCGACGCTCATGTGGAATCACTACGCACACCTCGAAGCGTATCTCGCCGTCCCGTGCATCGGCGCGGTGCTGCACCCGCTGAACCTGCGGTTGAGCCCCGAGGACATCACCTACATCGCCAATCACGCCGGGGACCGCGTTCTCATCGTCGACGACATCCTGCTGCCGCTCTACGAGAAATTCCGCGATGGGACTTCGTTCGAGCGCGTCATCGTCGTGCCGCTGTCGGGTCGGGCCGTCACCGCGGGCGACGATTACGAAGCGCTCATCGCCGGGGGTAAGCCTCTTACGCCGCCCGCTCTCGCGGAAACGGACGCCGCGGGCATGTGCTACACCTCGGGTACGACGGGTCGTCCCAAAGGCGTCGTGTACAGCCACCGCTCGATCGTCCTGCACACGCTTGCGACGGCCACCGTCGATTATCTGGGGCTGGGCAATCGCGACACCGTGACGCCGGTCGTGCCGATGTTCCACGTGAATGCGTGGGGATTGCCGTACACCGCGCTGCTGATGGGCGCGAACATCGTCATGCCCGGCCCGCATCTGGACGCGGTGAGCCTGCTCGATCTGTATGAGTCCGAGCGCGTTACCGTCACCGCAGGCGTGCCGACGATCTGGCACGGCATTCAGCAGGCGCTGGAGCGCGAGCCGGCGCGCTGGCATCTCGTGGCGGGGCTGCGCATGATCGTCGGCGGCGCGGCGTGCCCCGAATCGCTGATTCGCGCGCTCGACCGACACGGGGTCCGCGTCATCCACGGCTGGGGCATGACCGAAACCTCCCCCGTCGGTCTGTTCAATTTCGCCCGGCGCGAAGTGGCCGATGTCGGACCGGACGCGGCGTACGCGTTACGCGCGAAAGCGGGTGTGCCGCTGCCGTATTTCGAAATCCGCGCGATGGTCGAGGAGCGCGAAGCGCCGTGGGATGGGCAAACCATGGGTGAGCTCGAAGTGCGCGGGCCGTGGGTGGCAGGTCGCTATCACGACCTGCCGGAAGGCGCCGGACAATGGAGCGCCGACGGATGGTTTCGCACCGGCGACATCGTGACCATCGATGACGCCGGCTACGTCAAGATCACGGACCGGGTGAAGGATCTGGTCAAGTCGGGGGGCGAATGGATCAGCTCGATCGATCTGGAAAACGCGCTGGTCTCTCATCCGGCGGTCCAGGAGGCGGCGGTGATCGCGGTGCCTCATCCCAAATGGGGGGAGCGGCCGCTTGCGGTCATCGTCGCCACGCCGGGTGTAGCGGTTACGCCGGAAGCGCTGAGCGCGCACCTGGCGGGCTTTGCGTCCTACGCCCGGCCCGACGCTTACGTGTTTGTGGCGGAGATTCCGCGCACATCGACGGGCAAGATGATGAAAGCTAAACTGCGGGACGCCTACAAGGACTGGAGATGGACATGACCGAACCGTTGCGCATCGATATCGTTTCCGACGTCGTTTGACCCTGGTGCTACATCGGAAAGCGCCGCCTCGAAGCCGCCCTTGCGGCGTGGAGCGAGCAGCACCCCGATGAGCCCAAGCCGGCCGTGCGCTGGCTGCCTTTTCAGTTGAATCCCGATCTTCCCGCAGCCGGCATGCCGCGGCGCGATTACATCGAGAAAAAATGGGGTCCCGGCCGCGGGCCTGAAGTGTATTCGCGAGTCGCCGGCGTGGGCCGTGAAGTGGGGGTGCCTTTCGCCTTCGACAACATCACGGTGCAGCCCAACACCCTAGACGCGCACCGCCTGCTGGCGTACGCCGAAGGTCAAGGACGACAGGATGAAGTGGCCGAAGCGCTCTTCAAGGCGTATTTCATCGAAGGCGCCGACCTGACGGATCCCGCCGCACTGGCTGAGGTTGCCGCGCAGGGGGGTCTCGACCGCGACGCGGCGTTGGCGTATCTCCAGAGCGACGCCGATCGCGAGCGCGTCGCGCAGGCCGACCTGGAAGCGCGCAACGCAGGCATCGGCGGTGTGCCGTTTTTCATCTTCAACCGCAAGGTCGGGGTCTCCGGCGCGCAAGGCGCCGAGGTGTTGCTGCAGGCGATGGAGGAGTCGATCAAAGCCGAGTAGCCGCGCGACGCAGACTCGCCGTCTGCCGCGCATGTGGTTGAGCGGCGAGGTGCGTCGACGCAGTCCGGTTGCGAACGCTTCGTGCGACGTGCGATGGCCACGTCGCTCGCGCGCCTCGCGATAATCGAAGGATGCCGTCGCTACTTCGTTCCCGGCTCGATTTTGATCGTGCCCACGGCGCTTGCCTCGATCAGCCGAAAGGAGTTGAGAAACCGGTTCACCGTGCCCTGGTCCACTTCGCCTTTGCGGCCCATCGCGACGAGCTGGTAGAGACGCTGATCGACGAGAAACAGGCGCGATTGCACGAACGTGTCGCCTTTGGCATCCGTGCCTTCGGCCGTGAATTCGAGTCCAGGATACTTGCCGGCAAGCTGCAGGGCGCTGTCGGAGGCCACGAGACGGCCCTTGATCCGGCGCACCCACGTGTCCTGCACACTTTTGAAAAGCGCTTCAGGCGAGCTGCCCACCACGAGCACGAGCGGGTAGTCCGAATAGCCCACGGCGAAATACGACGCCGTCCGGTCCGAGCTGTAGAGGTGTGCGGCCATTTTCCCCGCGGGCGTCTCGAGATCCTGGCGAACATAGTGGGGCGCGCCGCGCATGAGAACGCGAAAGCCGCCTTCGCTGACTTCCAGCTCACGCCATTCGGATGGGGTGCAGGCTAGGATCGCCAGGCACGCGATCAGCGCGAGGGGAGAAGAGAGGCCGCGCCAGGTGCCTGACGCTGCTGGAGATGCTGCGGTCTTAATCGTCAAACGTCGCTCCGGGCGAAAAGGCCGAGTCTAGCTCACGACGCGACGCGAGCAGAAAATCCCGCACCACGGCGACCTCACCGGCGCTCATCAGCATCGGGGCGTGGCCGACGTCGGGGAATTCGACGAGCGTTGCTTTCGGTCCGCGCTGCGTCATGGCTTCAGCAGTCTCGCGCAGGAGGATGTCCGATTCGGCGCCGCGCAACACCAGCGTCGGGCAGGTGACCGCATCCCAGTACGCAGACAGATCGATGTCCGCCAGGTCCCCATCCAGCGCGAGCCTGATTGCCGGGTCGTAGCGAAAACCCCATGAGCCGTCGGCGTGCTGCTTCGCGCCGTGCACGGTCAGGTGGTGCCATTGTGCGTGGTCCAGTGCGCCGAATGAAGCCGATATGCAGCGCTGGTGGGCTTCCAGCGCCTCGAGCGTGGCGAAGCGCGGATCTTTTCCGACGTATCGCGCGAGACGCTGCAGGGCCTCCCGCGGCACCAGCATGCCGGCGTCGTTCACCACCATCCGGCTGATCGGATGTCGGGGTGTGGCTGCGACGAAGATCCCCAGCAGGCCCCCCATCGAGGTACCCAGCCAGTGCACAGTCTCGGTGCCGTTGGCGGTGACGCGTGCGATCAGCGCAGCCATGTCGGCCATGTACTGCGGGTAGCCGTAATCGGTCTTCGCCGCCAGCCAGTCGCTCTGCCCGCGCCCGACTACGTCAGGACAGATCACCCGGAAGTCGCCCGCGAGCGATTCGGCGAGGTAATCGAAATCGCGTCCGCTGCGCGTCAGGCCGTGCACGCAGACGAGGACCCGCGGGTTCGCCGCATCGCCCCACTCGTAATAGTGCATGCGATGAAAGCCTGTGGAGCCGAGACAAAGAATGCTGTCGGTCTTCATGCTGCCTGACGCCTGTCCTGTAAGCCGGAGGTCGGGGGATTGTATAGCAGCGATTTCGATCACCGCCGGACATTCGACCTGGCGCAAGTCGGCGGCTACCACGTGTATTGAACCGTGTAGCGCACGACGGCTTCACGTCCTGCGCCCACCTTGACCGGAAAATGGATCGTGCGGGCGTCCTGCTTGTCGTAATCGTGACTCTTTTGCGTGATGCTCCAGTTGACCCAGCGATAGAGATTCTCTTTCACGCTCACCGCTACCGGCTCGCTCTTCTGATTGCGCAGCTTGACCTCGATCTCCTCGGTCATCGTCCTGCGGCTGGTGTCCACGCTGAAATTGACCTGACGGCGCTCCCCTACGACGTCGAATGCGGAGCCCATCCTGATCAGCACTTTCTCGTTCTTCGGCGTGTGGTCGATCGTGTCTTCTCCGACGAATTCGAGCGTCTTGTCCGCGTCGTCGAGCTTTGAGACGCGGATGCGCCCAGCCGGTAACGGCATCCCCATGTGGTTGTCCTGCGTGTTCCTGAACGTCAGGTAGACGTCTACTTTCTTGTTGCTGTCGACACCGTAAGCGCGATCGGTGATCGGACTCGGCGCGAACCCGTAGGCGGGCGGGGCGCCGTAATAGACGAGCGTTTTTTCGCACGGCACGCCTCGCGCCGCCGGAAACAGCTCGATCTGCTTGGTGGAGTTGTCGGGCAGCGTCGTCGGGCGCCCCAGGGTGTACAGGTGATACTCGAAGAACGATTTCTCCTCGAATCCGGCGACCTTGGATTCCTGTGCCATTGAGCGAACCGCATCCATCGCTCGAGGCTGAGCCCGCCCTGCAGCGGGCGCGCGATTCACGTCACCGGCCACCAGCTTCAATTTGGCGTCGGGGTAGCTCGCGCCGGACTGGTTGAGCAGGCTTACCCACGCGCCGACCTCCAGCCGGCACGATTCGGCGGACGCGCCTTCGGAATAGGTGAGGTTGTAATCGGCCCACCAGGTGATGCCGGTGGTTTGATAGGCGACCCGGGTGCGGTGCGTGGCCGCACGCTCCGCAGCGATATCCCACAGCAGTGTCGGACGCGTGATGAGCCCGCCTGGCAGCTCGGGCAGGGTCACCCCGGCGTTATGGGGCAGGGTCTGGATCGTGCCGTCGGGGCGCCGCAGCACGAGGCCGCCGGCGATCGACAGCAGCGTTCCGGAATACGACTCGACACCATTGCCGCGAATCTGGTCTACGGTGATGTTGCGGTCGAGATACTTGTGCAAAAGCCGGTTGGTGTCGACCAGATCGAACTGGAAGTTCTGCTCGACGACGCGCGTGCCCAGCGGATCGGTCAGCGACTCGAATGCGACCGTGGTCGGATCGATCAGCGCCGCCACATCGGTGTAGCGGATGGTGTTGCGCCCGCGCTCCAGCGCAAACGCGCGCTCCTGACGGACTACGGCGTAGCCGGGCACGGCCTGGCCGCGGCCGCCGTTGCGATAGGTTTCGGGCGCAATCGCCCCCGGACGCGCGGTGCTGTACACGGTCAGCGTGTTGGCGGAATCCGAGGCCGGCGTCTGGGCGTAACCGTTGGCGCACAGCGCTGCGGTCAGCGCTAGGACGCAGGGGTGAAGTTTAGGGTGCAATTGCTGCATGAGGGCGCTCCTGGGCTGCGGACGAGGGAAGGAAGGGAACATCAGGTTGGCATGGAGCTATAAACGAGGGCGCGCCCCCGAAAGGGTTAAAACGGTCGCAGGCGTGACGAAAGCCACGGTCGTCATGAGCGCATAAGGAATTTGAATCGCCCCATGAGCGCGACTTTCGTACAATCGGGGTCCCCGATTCACGGCGATACCATGTCAGATGCGCCTGCGGCAACCGCCGCCAAGTCCACGGAAATCAAAACGACGACGTGCTACATGTGCGCGTGCCGCTGCGGCATACGCGTACACCTGCGCGCAGGCGAAGTTCGCTATATAGAAGGCAATCCGGAGCACCCGCTCAACAAGGGCGTGATCTGTGCCAAGGGCGCCTCGGGAATCATGAAGCAGTATTCGCCCGCGCGACTCACGCGGCCGCTGAAGCGAAAAGCGAACGCGCAGCGCGGTGAAGCACAGTTCGAGGCGATTTCGTGGGAGGAGGCGTTCACGCTCATGACCGAGCGCCTCGCCAGGATCCGCTCGACAGACCCGAAGAAGTTCGCTTTCTTTACCGGTCGCGACCAGATGCAGGCGCTGACCGGCCTTTTCGCGCGTCAGTTCGGCACACCCAACTACGCGGCGCACGGCGGTTTCTGTTCGGTGAACATGGCCGCAGGCATGATTTACACGATCGGGGGGTCGTTCTGGGAATTCGGCGGACCCGACCTCGACCGCGCCAAGCTTTTCGTGATGATCGGCACGGCGGAAGACCATCATTCGAATCCGCTGAAGATGGCGATCTCGAAATTCAAGCGGCGCGGCGGTCGCTTCATTTCGATCAATCCGGTTCGCACGGGCTATTCGGCGATAGCCGACGAGTGGGTGCCGATCCGGCCGGGCACCGACGGCGCGCTGCTGCTCGCCCTGACGCACGAGATCATCCAGACCGGACTTTACGATCGCCCGTTCATCGCGCGCTATACCAACGCGGGCTATCTGATCGACATGGATCCGGAAAGCCAACGCCACGGTTTGCCGGTTCGCAGCGGCGAGGATCCACGGCACGGCAATCCCTATTTCGAGCACGACGAGCTGTGGTGGGATCGCGAACGCAACATTCCCGTCGTGAACCACAGCCCCGACAGCGATCCCGCGCTGGCCGGTGAATTCACGCTGCCGGACGGCAAGCCGGTGACGCCCGCTTTCCAGCTGCTGATGGATCGCGTGAAGCAGTACACGCCGGAGTGGGCGGCGGAGATCACCGGGATTTCGGCCGAGACCATACGCCGGCTCGCCCGCGAAATGGGCGTCACTGCGCGCGACCAGAAAATTGAGCTTCCCATACCGTGGACGGACAGCTGGGGGGTGGAGCACGAGACGGTTACCGGGAACCCGGTGGCTTTCCACGCGATGCGGGGCCTCGCTGCCCATTCGAACGGTTTCCAGACCATCCGATCGCTCGCGATCCTGATGTCGCTGCTGGGCACGATCGACCGCCCCGGCGGTTTCAGGCATAAGGCGCCGTTCCCGCGCGCGATTCCGCCGACGGCCAAGCCCCCGAACAGTCCGGACGCGGTGAAGCCCGATACGCCGCTGGACGGGCTCGTGCTCGGCTGGCCCGCCGGACCCGACGACCTGTTCGTCGACAAGGAAGGACGTCCGGTCCGCATCGACAAGGCTTTCTCATGGGAGTATCCGCTCGCCGTGCACGGCATGATGCACAGCGTGATCACCAACGCGTGGCGGGGCGATCCGTATCCGATCGACACGCTCATGATCTTCATGGCGAACATGGCGTGGAACTCGACCATGAACACCGTCGAAGTGCGCAAGATGCTCAACGACCGCGACGAGCAGGGCGAATACAAGATCCCGTTCCTGATCGTCTGCGATGCGTTCGAGTCGGAGATGACGGCTTTCGCCGATCTCGTGTTGCCCGACACCACCTACCTCGAGCGCCACGATGTGATGTCCATGCTCGATCGTCCGATCTCGGAATTCGAAGGGCCATGCGATTCGGTGCGCGTGCCCGTCGTTCCCCCGAAAGGCGAATGCAAGCCATTCCAGGACGTGTTGATCGAGCTGGCCACGCGCCTGAAGTTCCCGGCTTTCGTGACACCGGAAGGCGCGCGCAAGTATCGCGACTATCCCGATTTCATCGTCAACTTCGAAACCGAGCCGGGATCAGGAATCGGTTTCCTCGCAGGCTGGCGCGGCAAGGGCGGCGAGAAATCGATGCGCGGCGAGCCCAATCCGCGGCAGTGGGAGATGTACGAGAAGAACAACTGTGTCTTCCAGTATCACCTGCCGCGCTCGTACCAGTACATGCGCAACTGGAACAAGGGTTATCACGAGTGGGCTTCGCGCATGCGGCTGCGCCGCTTTCCCGATCCGATCGTGCTGCGCCTCTATTCGGAAGTGCTGCAGAAATTCCGGCTTGCGGCGCAGGGTAAAGGTCCGTCGCGCAAGCGCCCGCCGCCCGAGCACGCGGCGCGCATCGAGAAGCATTTCGATCCGCTGCCGTTCTATTCCGCGCCGCTCGAAATGCAGGTTACCGACACCACGCGGTATCCGCTGGCGGCAATCACGCAGCGTCCGATGGCGATGTATCACTCGTGGGATTCCCAGAACGCGTGGCTGCGGCAGATTCACACCCACAACTATCTGTTCGTGAACCCGCTGCTCGCCCAAGGCCTCGGCATCGGCGATGGCGACTGGATGTGGGTCGAATCGATGCACGGGAAAGTGCGCTGCATGTGCCGCTACAGTGAAGCGGTCGAGCCGGGCACGGTATGGACGTGGAACGCGATCGGCAAAGCGCGGGGCGCGTGGGCCCTGTCACCCGACGCCAACGAGTCGCGCAACGGTTTTCTGCTCAACCACCTGATTTCGGACGAGTTGCCCGTGACCGATGCTGCGGGCGGAAAAGCCGGCAGGCGAATGTCGAATTCCGATCCGATCACGGGACAGGCAGGTTGGTACGACGTGCGTGTCCGGATCTACAAGGCGCAGGCGGGTGAGCCCGAAGAGAGCTCGCCGCAGTTCGAAGCCGTGGCACCCGTGCCCGGCATGAATCCGGTCCGGCGGCTGTGGCTGGCATTCTGTGCCGGGACTGGCGAATGGCGCGACAAATGATCGATTCAAACACATGGAGGGGGAGGGCCGCAGGGACTCTCCGGAAGACATGACCCAACTCGCCCTAGTCATCGATCTCAACGTCTGTGTCGGCTGTCATGCGTGCGTGACGAGCTGCAAGGAATGGAACACGTCGGGCCAGGCCGGACCGCTCGCCGATGAGCGGCCGTATGACCGCGATCCGACGGGCGCCTTCTTCAATCGCGTGCAGACTTTCGAAGTCGGTGAGTTTCCCAATACCCAGACGGTGCATTTCCCCAAGTCGTGTCTGCACTGCGAAGACCCGCCGTGCGTGCCCGTGTGCCCGACCGGCGCGAGCTTCAAACGGCCTGAAGACGGTCTGGTGCTCGTCGATTACGACAAGTGCATCGGCTGCAAGTACTGCGCATGGGCTTGCCCTTACGGCGTGCGCGAAATCGACGAAGAGCGCAAGGTGATGGGCAAATGCACGATGTGTGTGGACCGCATCAGCGACGAGGCGTTGCCCGAAGCCGAGCGCAAGCCCGCCTGCGTGCTCGCGTGTCCGACCAATGCCCGGCTCTTTGGCGACATCCACGATTCGGAGTCGATCGTCTCGAAAGCGATACGCGAAAACGGCGGCTATCAGCTCATGCCCGAATGGGGCACGCAGCCGGCGAATCACTACCTCCCGCGCCGCAGGACGGAGCTTCGCATCCGCGAGGACGAGCTCGATCGCGCGGACAATCCGCTGAAGATCGACGGCTTGCTGCCGAAACCTGCGGTGCGGGACCCGTCCTTGGACGACGTCACTTCATGGTGAGGATCGCGCGTGAGGCCTTGGGCAGGCGTCGCGTTCGAGCGGCTTGCGAGGTGGCGCTTTCGAGTCCCATGCCTCACGCCTTACGCCTGCCCGAATAATGCATCCCGCTTTCTCCGTCATTTTCCTCACCACCCTCATCGGTGTGGGGCAAGGCCTGTTCATCGCGCTTTTCGCGGCCGAAGTCGGCACCCGGATCGGCTGGCTGTCCGTTCAGAACCCGCAGTTCTACGTCGCGGGAAGCGCGCTCTCGGTCGCCTTCCTCGCGTCAGGACTGATCGCGTCGTTCTTCCATCTGGGCCGGCCCGAGCGCGCGTGGCGGGCCGCCGCGATGTGGCGCACGTCGTGGCTTTCGCGCGAGGTGATCGTGCTGCCCGCGTTCATGGGACTGGTGTTCGCCTACGGCGTACTGCACCACCTGGGGCATCCCGAGACCCTCATCGCCGGCGCGATCGGAGCCGCGGTGTGCGTGGCGCTCTTCGTCTGCACGGCGATGATTTATGCCTGCATCAAGTTCCTGCAGGAGTGGGCGACACCGCTCACCACCGCCAACTTCATGCTTCTGGGACTCGCATCGGGCTACACCTTCGCGGCCGGGTATGCGCTGTTCGCAGCCCCCGACCTCGTCCCGGTTTTTGCACGATGGGCGATCGCATTCACCCTGCTGGGCTTATGCATTCGTATGGCGACGTTGGTGCGCAACGCGAGGATCAAGCCCAGGTCGTCTTTGCAGACGGCAATCGGAATGAAACATCCGAAGATCGTGCAGAAGGCGCAGGGTTTCATGGGGGGCTCTTTCAATACGCGTGAATTTTTCCACGGTAAGCCCGCCGCAGTGGTCAAGGCAGTCAAGTGGGGATTTCTGGTTTTCGCCTTCGGCGTGCCGGTCGCACTGCTGGCAGCCGGCGTGCACTGGGACCATCCGGTCCTCACCGTGGCGGCGTTCGTTCTGCAGTACGCAGGCCTCGTCGCCGAGCGCTGGTATTTCTTCGCCCAGGCGCGGCACCCGCAGAATCTCTACTATCAGGCGATGTCCTGAACCGGGCCTTTCCGGCAACACGGCGCGACATTTCAGTCGATCAGCATACGCAACGGGAGCCGGGTGGTTGATAGTCCGCGCGAAACTGCGTAGCCTAATCGGTCCGCAGTATTGCAGTTCCCACCTGGCCAAAAGAGGAAACCATGAACGAAAACCCCGTTAATCGAGACAAGCTCGTGCAGGACATGAAGGTCGTCGTATCCGACGCGGAAGAGTTGTTGCGCGCCACGGCCAACCAGGCAGGCGAAAAAATAGGCGTTGCCCGGGAGCGCATCCAGGACAGCCTGCATCAGGCAAAGGTCAAGCTCGCCGAAGCCGAAGCGATTCTGAAAGAGCGGGCTCAGCAGGCTGCGCGGTATACCGATGAGTATGTCCGGGACAACCCGTGGCGCGCGATCGGTGTGGCGGCTGGTATCGGCCTCGTGCTGGGATTGATACTCAGTCGGCGCTGAGGGTTTCAGGCATGGCGCTCAACGCGCGCGGAGCACAAGCTCCCGGCGGCGGATTGATGGAGTCGCTGCGCAGTCTCGTCACGACGCTGACGTCGATCCTGCATACGCGTTTCTCGTTGCTCGCGGTCGAATTCGAGCTCGAGCGCATGCGGATCATGCGCCTCGTGCTTCTCGGCGTCGGTGCCTTGTTCTTTTTGAGCCTGGGCGCTCTCACGTTCACGCTGTTCATTGTCGTGCTGTTCTGGGACAGTCAGCGGTTGATCGCGATCGGATTTCTGACCGTGACCTACCTCGGGATCGCCGGGGGACTGGGGATGTATGCCAAGCGCGTAGCCGCCCGCGCAGCGAAGCCTTTTGCTGCGACGCTCACCGAATTGAAAAAGGACCGAGAGCATCTCACCTCGCACCGGTAACCTGACATTCGAACACTCCTCGCACGCGTGCTCACTCTGAAATATATCAACGGCCGCACGGTATCGGTTTTCCGTGCGATCGGCGCGTATGGCGTGCGCGAAAAAGCGCACCTGCGGATGGAGATGCTGCAGGTGAAAGGCCTCATGCCGCTGCTCATGAAGCCCCGCAATCGCCAACGCTGGACTGTCGAGGACAGGGCCGAGCTGGCCCAGCATCTCAAGCGCCTGTCCCAGCTGAGCCCCTATCTCGTGATCCTCGTTATGCCAGGCGGGTTCTTCCTGCTACCGGTCCTCGCCTGGTGGCTGGACCGGCGCCGCAATCGCGGGGCGCGTCCGCGCCCCTGATGAGCCCGTGGTCCCGGTGCAGTTCACGGCGCCAGCCGGGAACAGCGGGCGCACGCCTCGGAAAAAGCTAAAATGACGAGGTCGTGACCGCGGTCTTTCCGAACGCGCGAGAAAGCCGGCGCCTGCGCCGTAACGAGATCAACTGGAGGGCATCATGGCGGACAAGAAGACCCTGGGCGCGTACAACATTTTCGATTTGCGCGAGCAGGCGCTCAGGCGCGTGCCCAAGGGTCTTTTCGAATTCGTCGATCGCGGAACCGAAGACGAGGTGTCGTTGCGCAACAACCGCGCGGTCTTCGAGCGGATAAAATTCAAGCCGCGAACGCTGGTCGACGTGTCCAACCGCAGCCAGGACATCACGCTTTTCGGCCATAAACAGAAAATGCCGATCTGTATCGCTCCGACGGGAACCGCGGGCTTGATGTGGCACGAAGGCGAAATCGCGCTCGCGCGCGCGGCGCGCGACGCGGGCATACCGTTTACGCTCGCGACAGGCTCGATGACGTCGATGGAACGAGTCGCCTCGGAAGCCGGCGGGCGGCTCTGGTTCCAGCTCTACATGTGGCCCGACAAGTCGATGTCGCACAAGCTCGTCGAGCGCGCCCGGGCCGCCGGTTACGAGGCGCTGGTCGTCACTGTCGACGGGGCGGCCTCCGGCAACCGCGAATACAACCTGCGAAATGGCTTCACGATCCCGTTCAGCTTTACGCGCAGGAACATCACCGACGTTATGATGCACCCCCGCTGGCTGCTGGGCGTGCTCGCACGCTACATCATGACCACGGGCATGCCACGGTATGAGAACTACCCGAGCGAGATCAAATACAAGGTCACCGCGGCGCCGATGGGACGCTCGCAGATGAAAAACGACTCGCTCAACTGGGAAGACCTCAAAGTGCTGCGCAAGATGTGGCCGGGGACCCTGATGGTCAAGGGCCTGGCGCACCCCGCCGATGCCGTAATGGCGGCGGATTGCGGCGCCGACGGCGTCGTCGTATCCAACCACGGGGGGCGCAATCTCGATGGATCGATGGCGCCGCTCGAAGCGCTGCCGGACGTCGTCGACGCGGTGGGCAAGCGCATCCCGGTGATCGTGGACAGCGGTTTTCGGCGCGGCTCCGACGTCGTCAAGGCGCTCGCGCTCGGCGCCAGCGCGGTGCTGATCGGGCGCTCGACGCTGTACGGCGTAGCCGCCGCAGGACACGAAGGTGCCACGCGCGCAATCGATCTGTTCCGGGAGGAGATCAGCCGCGTGATGGCGCTCCTCGGTGTGCGCAGTATCGAAGAGCTGGGCCCCGAGTTGCTGCATTTCACGGACAACACCTTCCGCCGGTCGGCGCAGCCCAAAGCCGATCTGAAGCTGCTCGACACGGCGCGCGCTGTCGCAGAAGGCTGAATATCTTGGTGTTCGTGTACCTGTTGCTGTTCCTGCTGCCGGTTGGGGCGATCGGCTACATCATCTGGGACTACCGCCGCAAGAGCGCACAGCGCGAGAGCGCGAGCGCGGGGCGTCTGGAAGAGCTGCTTGGCGTCGCCACACATGCGCAGCCGGCCGAATCGTTGCCGGCACCGGCAGACGTCGTTCGAGCCGCGCCTGCCGAAAAAATCCCCACACCGGCAGCGTCCTACGCGCTGCGCGCGCGGTTGCTCACGCCGCCACAGACCCTGCTGTACTACCTGCTTAAAACCGGCTTACCCGATCATGCGATTTTTGCGCAGATGTCAGTGGGCTCGGTTCTGGAAGCAGGAGCCGGGCTCGCTGCTTACGCGCGTGAGGAACAGGCGCGGATCTTCGCAAGACATCTCGTCGATTTCGTGATTGCGGACAAAAGCACGCGCCCGGTCGCGGCGGTGAAGATGACGACCGCGGGAGATGCGCAACCCAGTGCGTTGATGTCGATGCGTGACTGGTTCGCTGCTGCGGGAATTCGTTTCATAGAAATAGATTCGGCGGCACTTCCGCGCCGGGAGTCCGTGCGTGCGCTCATCCTCGGCGAGACCGATGTACTCGAAGGCGGCGCGTCCCGCACGCCTGTTCCGGGCTGATCGAAAGCATCTCACCGGCTCGTCTCGCCAACCTCCACGATGCTCGTCGTGATGGCGTCGAGATCGCGCTTCAGCTGCCCGCGCGCAATACGTGCGGCGTGCTCATCTACCGCGGTGAACCGCACTCGCGAGCCGGTGCGTAGCCGGCCCGCTGCCGCGAGGTCGGCGCTGATGATCGTGGCGATTTTCGGGTAACCGCCCACGGTCGGATGATCGCCGATCAGGATCACGGGCGTACCATTGCCTGGAACCTGTATCGATCCCGTCGCCACGCCTTCCGAGCTCGCATCATATCCATCCGTGTGATGGAGTTGCGCCCCGTCCAGCCGCAACCCCGAGCGGTCGGAGCGCGTCGAGACCGTGTATTCGCTCGTCAGCAGGGTCTGTATCGACATCTTTTCAAAGCGCTCTGCCTGCGGTCCGAGCATCACGCGCAAGCGCTCGGGTACGCGTAGCGTGGGCGCATCCGGGTAACGGCGCTCGGGCCGGGACGCCGGCTCGGCCAGCCGGAGCGGCAATGCATCTCCCGGGACGAGCGCGCGTCCGTGCCAGCCGCCCAGCTCGCCCCTCAGATAGGTCGACGCGCTTCCCAGTACGGTGGGCACATCGATTCCGCCTTCGATCGCGAGGTACGCCGCCGCAGTGTCGCGTATGAGGCCGACGCGAAGTGTTTCGCCGGGTTCCACTATGGTGCTTTGCCACGGCGGTATTGCACGTGGGCTCGGGTTGCCGGGCCTGATGATCGTCGCCCCCGCAGCGCTCACCGTTACGCGCGCGCGTGCCTGCGCTTCCAGTGTGACGCCGGCGTACAGCATTTCGATCGCGGGCGTGTGCCTCGGATTTCCGACGAGTATGTTGGCGAGCGCGAGGGCCACCGGATCCAGCGCGCCGGAGCGCGGCACGCCGTAAGCGCGATAGCCTTCGCGCCCCAGGTCCTGAATCGAGGAGCAGATGCCGGCCCGGCGCACGACGAGCGCAGCGCTCATGCGGTGGGCTCAAGGCAGCCTGCCGCGCATTGCGCAGCGAGTTGCTCGAAGCGCGCGGCATCGACGCTGAAAAATCGCACGGTGTCGCCCGGCGAGAGCAAGGCAGGCGGGTTCCACGCCGCATCGAAGAGCTTCACAGGCGTGCGGCCGATGATGTGCCAGCCGCCCGCGGTCGCCTGCGGATAGATGGCCGTATACTGCGTTGCGATCGCGACCGAGCCTCCCAGTACCCGGGCGCGCGGTTCGGCG
>JBKJKJ010000290.1:0-4731 GCA_046597455.1 Burkholderiales bacterium | reverse complement strand
CTGCGAGGTGTCGCTGGCCCACGTCGCAGGCGATCGGAGGCGGCTGCCGATCGCCGTGGCGGGCATTCGAGAGGCGGCGCGGAGTGATGGCGGATCTATCGCTGACGCCAGCATCTAGCCTTGGGTAGCGCGCATTTTAGCGCGTCTACGACGATTTCTGCCTAAAATTAGCGCAATAGCGACAAATTGACAGAATTCATCCGCAAAGTAGCGAGTGCGCGACGAACCGCTCCAGTCCATAATTAGCGCATGGACGACATCGTAGCTATAATACATAGCGTTTCCACGACAAATTGAAAGCGTAGTGTGGCCAACTTAGCAGTAGCGCGACACGAGGAGGTCCTGATCACCCGGGGCGCTCCGGCATCAGACGCTCGAGCCGTGCAGCGGCGCGCCAAGGCGGGTGAGCTCGTGCGGATCGCCGAGGGAATCTATCTCGCTGAAAAGGATCCCCTGGCACAAGCAGCCGTCGTTCGCCGCAGCTGGCAGCGCATCCTGGGCACCCTCGCCGCGGGGGGTGTGGTGTCGCATCGAAGTGCACACGCCGGCGGCATTACTTCAGATGACAGTTTGTTCATCAGCCATCCTACAAACTACAACCGCACCATCAGCCTGCCGGGGTTACGGGTGGTTCTCGTGAAAGGCCCCGGCGCCCTGCCCGGCGACCTGCCTTTCGGCGACAACAACCTCTATTTCGCGTCGCGCCCCCGGCAGCTTCTCGAAAACCTCACGCCAGAACGTGGAAGCCGAGGGAAGTCTGCGGGTTCGGACACGGTTGAGGAGCGGCTCGTCGCGATTCTCAATGCGAGCGGTGAAGCCGAACTGAACAACATCCGCGATTCGGCCCGAGAGCTGGCCCAACCGCTGGGACTCAAGAGCGAGTTCAAGAAACTGGAGGGCTTAATCGGGGCGCTCCTGGCTACTCACGACGTCGGGGCGCTAAAGACGCGCGAGGGCAAACTCGTCGCCAAAGGCACGCCTGTCGACGCCGAGCGCATGGCGCGTTTCGAGGTGTTGTCAGCGAAGTTACGCGCGGAGCCCCTTCCCCATCGCGCGGCAGTCGCAAGCGAGGAACCTGCCCGCGCCTACTTCGCGTTTCTTGAAGCGTACTTCTCGAACTATGTGGAAGGTACCGAGTTCGCCATTGAAGAGGCGCGCGAGATTGCATTGGATGGACGCATCGTTGAGAACCGGCCGAAGGACTCGCATGACGTGCTCGGCGTGTTTAATCTTGCGATGCAATCACCCTGGCGCGACACCGTGCCGCCATTCGGCACGGACTTTGCCGTCGAGCTCGCACGCCGCCATGGGCTGATGATGGAGAAACGACCGGAGCGCAATCCGGGTCAATTCAAGATGAAGACGAACCGCGCCGGCGGCACCGAGTTCGTGGCGCCGCAGTTTGTACGGGGCACGTTAATCGAGGGATCGCTGCTCGCACGGAGTATCCCCGAGGGGTTCGCCCGAGCCATTTACTACGGCTTCCTTGTTTCCGAGGTTCATCCGTTCGATGATGGAAACGGAAGATTGTCTCGACTCGTGATGAACGCTGAGCTCTCACGCGCGGGTGAAGCGCGAATCATCATCCCGACACTCCTGCATGAAGAGTACGTGGATTGCCAACGACAACTGTCGCGCCAGAATCATCCGACCGGATTGATACACATCCTGGCACTCGCCCAGCACTGGACGATCGCTTTCGACTATTCCGACGTCGAGCAACTCATCTCGACGGTAAAGCGCACGAACGCGCTCGAGCGTTCCCGCACGCAGTTCTCGCTGGCGACGCCTGACGGGTCACCGCTCAAGCGCGAGGGATGAGCTGGCGCAGTGTCAATTGTATGGGTAAGCCCTGATCGCGTCGTGGCAATGGCGCGCCTCAGGCATTTAAAGGATATGACTGGCGGAGAGGGTGGGATTCGAACCCACGGTACCCTTGCGAGTACTCCGGTTTTCGAGACCGGTACATTCAACCGCTCTGCCACCTCTCCGTGGCCTGCTCGGCAGGAGCGCGGATTCTACCAGCGCATAAACGCCGCGGCTAGACTTCGACGACGGCTTCAGGCGCGTGGCCTGTGGCGCTACGCGCGGATGACGTCCAGCCCGCCCATATAGGGCCGCAGTGCCGCCGGGACGTCCACACTGCCGTCGGCGCGCTGGTAATTCTCGAGGATGGCGACGAGCGTGCGGCCTACGGCGAGTGCCGAACCGTTTAGGGTATGGACAAACTCGGTCTTGGATTTCTCGTTGCGAAAGCGCGCCTGCATGCGCCTTGCCTGGAACGATTCGAAGTTGCTGCACGAAGAAATCTCGCGATAGGCGTTCTGGCCGGGCAGCCACACTTCGATGTCGTAGGTCTTCGCTGCTGAAAAACCCATGTCGCCGGTGCACAGCGTCACCGTGCGGTAGGGAAGATCGAGCTTCTTGAGGATCGTCTCGGCGTGGCCGGTGAGCTCTTCGAGGCGTTCATACGACTCGGTGGGATGAACGATCTGCACCAGCTCGACTTTATCGAACTGGTGCTGGCGGATCATGCCTCGCGTGTCCTTGCCATAGGAACCGGCCTCGCTGCGAAAACACGGCGAGTGACACACGAACCGCATAGGGAGCTGGCTCCCCGCGAGGATTTCTTCCCGTACCAGATTGGTGACAGGATATTCCGCGGTCGGAATCAGGTAGAGGTCGCGGCCTTCGATCTTGAACAGGTCATCCTTGAACTTGGTAAGGCTCGACACGCCGTTCGCGCTCGCCGCATTCACCATGTACGGGACATACACTTCGGTGTAACCGTGCTCGGCCGTGTGCACGTCGAGCATCAGTTGTGCGATGGACCGGTGCAGACGCGCGAGCGGGCCTTTCATGACCGAGAACCGTGCGCCGGCAATTCGGGTGGCGGCGTCGAAATCGAGCAGGCCGAGATGGGTCCCGATATCAACGTGATCCTTCACCTCGAAATCGAACTGGCGCGGCTCGCCGATTCTGCGCACTTCCTGGTTGTCGTCCGCGGACTTGCCGGCGGGCACCGACGCATGCGGCGCATTCGGAATCACGAGCAAAAATTCGCTCATCCTGCCTTGCACGACGGCGAGGCTCTGTTCCAGCGCCTTGAGCTGATCCGCCTGCGCGCTGACTTCGGCCATGAGGCCCGAGGCATCCTCGCCTTTGGCTTTCGCCTGGCCGACCTGCTTGGAGAGCTGGTTGCGCCGCGCCTGCAGTTCCTGCGTCTCGGTCTGGATGGACCTGCGTTCGTGCTCGAGAGACTCGAACCCTGCGACGTCGAGGGTATAGCCGCGCTCGGCCAGGCGTTGCGCCATGCCGGCGAGGTCGGTGCGTAAAGACTGTAGATCGAGCATCGGAATTACCTTCGCTGCCGCAAATACAAAGCGCGCATTATACCGGTCGCATTTTGAGAAGACGCCGATCCCCGGAGCGGTCGGTCACGCATCCGAAACACACGCGCCCTGCCCGCCCGCTCCAGCGGCCCACAGCGGCCCACAGCGGCAGTGAGCGGTCCTCTATTCCCCGCGCTTAGCCTCGCGCGCCTGCCGGTCGAGTTCGCGCAACTGCTCGAGCTTCTCGCGGATCTTGCCTTCCAGCCCGCGCGGGGTGGGCTCATAGAATTTGGCGTCGCCCATCCCCTCCGGCAGATACTGCGCGCCGGCCGCGTACGCATCGAGCTCGTCGTGCGCATAGCGGTAGTCGCGACCGTAACCGAGCTGCTGCATGAGCCGCGTGGGGGCGTTGCGCAAATGCTCGGGGACCGGGCGGGAGCTGTCTTTGCGCACGTGCTCGCGGGCGCGGTTGTAGGCGTTATAGGCCGCATTGCTCTTCGGCGCGACCGCGAGATACAGAGCGGCCTCGCCCAGCGCGAGCTCGCCTTCGGGTGAGCCCAGCCGCTCGTAGGTCTCGCACGCGTCGAGGGCGAAGCGCAGCGCGCGCGGATCGGCGAGCCCGATGTCTTCGATCGCCATGCGCACCAGACGCCGACCGACATAAAGCGGGTCGGCGCCGCCGTCGAGCATGCGCGTGAGCCAGTAAATCGCCGCGTCCGGGGAGGAGCCTCGCACCGATTTATGCAGCGCGGAAATCTGGTCATAGAAAGCCTCGCCGCCTTTGTCGAAGCGGCGCAGGCTCTGAGAAATGGTATTTTTCAGAAACTCGTCATCGACCTCGTCACGGCTCGCGCTTTGCGCCGCAGTCTCCAGCTGCTCGAGCATGTTGAGGAGCCGCCGCGCATCACCGTCCGCATAGCCGACGAGGAGCTTCTGGGCAGCGTCGGTGAAGGTCAAAGCGATCAGCTTTTCGCTTTGCGCGCGCTCGAGCAGGCGCCCGAGCTCGGCGTCCGTGAGCGGCTGCAGCACGTAAACCGCCGCGCGTGAAAGCAGCGCGCTGTTCACTTCGAACGACGGGTTCTCGGTGGTCGCACCGATGAACGTGATGAGGCCCTGCTCGACGAAGGGGAGGAAAGCGTCCTGCTGCGCCTTGTTGAAGCGATGGACTTCGTCGACGAACAGTATCGTATGGCGCCCCGATTGTTGCAGGTCGAGCTGGGCGCGATTCACGGCTTCGCGGATTTCTTTCACCCCGGAGAAGACGGCGGAAAGCGCCGTGAACTCGGCGTCGAACGATGCGGCCATGAGGCGCGCGAGCGTCGTTTTGCCCACGCCCGGGGGGCCCCACAGGATCATCGAATGCGCTTTGCGCGCCTCGAACGCAAGCCGCAGCGGCTTG
>JBKJKJ010000100.1:0-9630 GCA_046597455.1 Burkholderiales bacterium | reverse complement strand
GGGCCTGTCCGTAGTTTTGTGTTTGAGGCATACCATGTCATCTAAAAGGAGCATGTATGCCCAAGCCTGTCAGGAAGATGCAAAAAGCGAACGCAGCCGCGCAGGCCGCTGTGTTGCCGAAGATACCGCCCGAGCTGCTTGACCAGTTGGTCAAGGGGCCAATGACCGCGGAGGCGGTGGAAGACGCCTCTCGAGCGTTCAAGAAGGCCCTGATTGAACGCGCCTTGGGTGCCGAAATGAGCCGTCACTTGGGCTACGCCGCCGGTACCGACAAACCGAAAGCGGCGACCAATCACCGTAATGGCAAGAGCAGCAAGACGGTTCTGACCGACGACGGACCGCTGCGTATCGAGGTGCCTCGAGATCGCCAGGGCGAGTTCGAACCCCGGCTCATCGGTAAGCACGAGCGGCGCTTCACCGGCTTCGACGACAAGATCATCGCCATGTATGCGCGCGGGATGACGGTGCGCGAGATCCAGGGCTTTCTGTCCGAGATGTATGCCACGGACGTGACGCCGGACTTTATCAGCGGCGTAACCGACGCGGTGCTGGCGGAGGTGACCGCGTGGCAATCGCGGCCGCTGGAGTGGATGTATCCGGTGATCTTCTTCGACGCGCTGCGCGTGAAGATCCGGGAAGACAACGTGGTGCGCAACAAGGCGATCTACCTGGCCTTGGGCGTGCGCCGCGACGGCACGCGCGACATCCTGGGACTGTGGATCGACAACACCGAGGGCGCCAAATTCTGGATGAAGGTGTTCAACGACTTGAAGACCCGTGGTGCCAACGACATTCTGATTGCCGTTACCGACGGGCTGAAGGGCATGGCCGAGGCGCTGGCGGCGGTCTACCCCGAGGCCACGCTGCAGACGTGCATCGTGCACCTGATTCGCAGCAGCCTCGACTACGCCAGCTGGAAGGACCGCAAACCGCTGGCCAGGGCGATCAAGCCGATCTACACCGCGGTCAGCGCGGAGGCCGCCGAGGCCGAGCTCACCGCGTTCGAGGCCGGCCCGTGGGGCCAGAAATTCCCGACCGTGGCGGCTTCCTGGCGGCGCGTCTGGTCGAACGTGATTCCGTTCTTCGCGTTTCCGCCGGCGGTGCGTCGCGTGATCTACACCACCAATGCCATCGAGAGCGTGAACGCGCAACTGCGCAAGATCATCAAGACCCGCGGCCATTTCCCGACGGACGATGCGGCGAGCAAGCTGATCTGGCTCGCTTTGCGCAACATCACCGCCGACTGGGGACGTGCCGCGCCCGACTGGAAGACGGCCATGAATCAATTCGCCATCCTCTATCAGGACCGATTCACCCAACCGCAAGCGTAAGATGGTCGCATCACGCCGAAGCCTCAAACACAGAAATCAGGACACTCCCCTGTCGACAAAGTTTAATGCACACGCGGAGCGATTCGTTCGCTCGGTCAAGTCGGGGGTTTGGGCTCTACCGCTGCAACCACTTCACTCCTGCGCGTCCTAAGAACCCGCCCGTCTCCCCATCACTTTCCACTCACCGCGGCCATGAGGCGCCCGATACCCGGTTGCTTCTCGAGATTGTGAAGAAGCTCCAGGGCTTCGTTCACCTTCGCTTTGGGCAGCGCGAGGGAAGCGCAGTCGCGAAACTTCATGTCCATCCCTTCCGGCGTTACGCCCACCACCGGGCCTTCGTAGTTGCGCGGCTGGCCTTTCGACAAGACCGTGCCGTTCTTCAACTTGATGCGCACTTCGTTGTAGGCCTCGATCCATGAGGGTTTCCCTTCCTGGCCGGGATTACGCTTCATCGTGATCTTGGGCATCAGCGTGCGGATCTCGGGGCGCATCACCTGTGTGTCCTCGAACTGCCCCAGTCCCACTTTGTCATCCACCAGCGCGGCAGCCAGACAGTATTCGATCGAGAACTTGCCCTCCAGCGCCGTGTGCGGATCGGAGTGGACCAGTGAGCGTGGCGGGTCGAAGTCGACGAAGATCTCCACCGAATCCACGTCGCGGTAGTCCACCCGCTGCTCCTTGCGAAGGCTGAAGTAGGCGTCGAGCGGATTGTGCGTGGAGCCGCAGCACGGGTACTTCTTGATCGTCACGCCCGGCCGCTCCAGGAAGAACTGTTTGCCCAGGCGCTCGAGCGGTGCATTCACGTTCTCGCCCCGGCCGCCGGAGAACGCGTGCATGAATCCGAAACGGCCCTCAAGTCCCGTGGTCGAGGCGGTGAAGCCGCGCTTCGCCAACATCGCCGCCGTCACACCGCCTCGCGACGCGTTGCCCGCGTGGAAGGGCTTAGTCATGGTGCCGAAGTTCTCGCGCAGCCCGGAAGCGTTTGACGCCGCCAGCGAGATCGCCATCGCGGTCTGTTCCTGATTCAGGCCAAGGAGGCGAGACGCCGCGGCCGCCGCGGCAAGCGTGCCCAGCGGGCCAGTCGGGTGCCAGCCGAGATCGTCGGCGTAATCCACGCCCATGCCGTCCCCGATGGCACAGCCCACCTCGAACGCGATCATGTACCCAAGCATGACGTCGCGCCCGGACGCTCCGACCGCTTCGCCAATGGCCAGCGCCGGCGGCAGGCATACCACGCTTGGGTGTCCCTTGATGGAGTGGGTGATATCGTCGTAATCCAGGGCGTGGCCCATCGCACCGTTGACGAGCGCGGCCATGGGCGCAGAGTTCTTGATGCCCCGACCGATGATGGTCGCTGCGCTGCCACTCCCCGTATCCTGCGCGAAACCGACCAGGATATTCGCGAGCTCTTCCTTAGAACCCGCAAGCGCGCAACCGACACAGTCGATGATGCCGTGCCGTGCGGCGAAAACAGCTTTTGGCGGAAAGTCCTCATACGTGATCGTGGCGATGAACTTGGCGACGTTCTCGGTGAGACCCATGCTGCCTCCATTGAGATGAATTCTGTGTAGGGTTCGTGAATCGGGGTCGTTCGAAAGGTAGTTGCGGCCGGTTGCATCCAAAGTGAATTGGCGATTGCGGCTTTTCTCGTAGTAAGAGCCTGTCTCCTGCATGTTGAGGGTGACAGTCGACGCCGACTTTCTTGAGCTGCTCTACTAAATATCGGTGAAAAGCTGAAGGGCAAGAGTTGGGGGAATAGCATACGCCGAAGCTCGGTAAACTGAAGCTGAGGTGCGCAAAAATTCGAGTCACTCGTAATTGACGGGTAGACCAGCATTACGTCCGCAGGATTGTGGCATGATCAGCGCATGCTTGGGTTGGTGCGAATCGTGGCGGTGCTGCTCGCGGACGCTTTCGGGCTCGTCCTTCACTTCGCGCGTTCGTGGACGGCGATCCGTGCCGAAAACTTAGTACTCCGCAAGCAGCTCGCCAAATACATTGAGCGCGGCGTCAAGCCCCGGCGGGTTGATTCTGTAACGCGGATCGGGCTTGCGCTTCTCACCCGTTTGTTCGATTGGCACGATGCAATCGTAGTCGTGCGTCCACAAACGATCGTCCGGTGGCGCCGTATGGGATGGCGATTGTTTTGGCGATTCAAGTGCAAACGGGGTCGACCGGCGATTCCAGCAGAGCTGCGCGGGCTCATTCGTAGAATGGCCTCGGAGAATCCCGTGTGGGGCGAGGAGCGGATTGCGAATGAGCTACCTGGTCAAGCTGGGCATCCGCGTCTCACCACGCACCGTACGTAAGTACATTCCGAAGGCGCCGAAAGGGCAGCCGCGAGGTGATCAGCGCTGGGCGACTTTTTTGACGAATCACGCAAGATCGATTGTGGCGTGCGACTTGTTTGTCGCCGTGACGCTCACTTTCCGATTGCTGTACGTCTTCGTGGTGATCGAACACGGCCGACGCCGGCTCGTGCACGTGGGCGTTACGAACCACCCGACAGCAGACTGGACGCTACAGCAGTTGCGAGAGGTGGTCGGGGATGAAGGGGTGCACCGCTACCTGATTCATGATCGCGATAGCATATTTGCCCGGCACCTGGATAACTCAGTCCAGGCACTGGGGCTGAAAGTGCTGCGGACGCCGTTCCGAAGCCCGAAGGCGAATTCGATATGTGAGCGGGTCATCGGCACGATTCGGCGTGAGTGCCTGGACTGGCTGATCCCGATGTCCGAAACTCATTTGAGAGCGATTCTCAAGGAATGGGTGAGGCATTACAACTCCGGCAGGCCGCACAAGAGCATCGGCCCGGCTGTACCTGATCCGCCGAACCCGACTTCGGTGATTCCGAAGTCAGAATCCCGACATCGGATGCCGGCGGGTGCGCTCATGCTTACAAAATCGGTGTTGGGGGGACTCCATCACGAGTACTCGCTCGGGTTGAGCACCGCCTGATCGACATGGCAACGAGGTGACATTTAGTACGCCGCGAGTTTTTGCGCACCACAGGCATTCCTGATTGCGTATGCCGAATCGTCTTTGGCTTCTTCCGAAGACGATTTCAGCAGCACCGGGATGGTCAAATCCGACGAAAGCGATCCGATGAAGGCTACTGGCGCGAGAGGTTCACCATTCTCGAGAAAGCCTTTGGCGCTGGCGATCAGGGGCAAGATGATTTTCCAGTAGCTTTCGGGCATAGTGCTCATGGTCGTTTTCCACGCCGCGGCTTGCCATGCGGGCTGCTCATCATTTCTTTCCCCGCATGGCTATCGCCGGATCGTACTCGCGATCCAGGCCGGTTCCGGTGTCGACGTTTTGATCGAACAGACGCATTCCGGCGTGCATGATCGAAAGGAGTTGGAGGCCCGAGAAATCGCCCTGCAGGTTCTTCAGGGAATAGCGAACCTCCGGTTTGTTGACCTGAAGGCCGCCTTGCCCGAGCAACCCGATCTCCATTACGATCTCACCGATTTCCTGGCGCGATTTCCCGACGAATTGATCCAGAGCGCCCTGCATATAGAAAACCGCGTCCATCCTTACTTTGCCATCCACGCTGTCGTGCAGTTGCTCATTGGCGATCTTGTTGCGCGCGGTTTTCGCAATTTCGGCTGCAGGGTGATCGGCAAACCGACGGGTAATCTCGCCATATACCTTGTCGGCTTCCTTGCGGTGCTCGCCGCCGAGCTCGTCGAGACATTGAGCCAGTCCGAGCTGCGCGCCAGCGTCGTTGGGCGCCAGAGACGCAGCCTGGCGGAAGAAGGGCAGGGCGTCGGCGCCTTTGCCGGATCGGGCTAGAACTGCCGCGAGGTTGCGCTTGGCGTAGGCGTTTTCCGGATCCTGATGGATGGCTTCGCGCAGGGCTCGCTCTGCATCTTCGTTTCGGCCGAGCCGGGCGTAGGCGACACCCAGCCCAACATGGGCATTCGTGTATTCGTGATCCAAGTGTCACACAGCGCTCGAGTGGCCCGAGGGATTCAGCAATCCTTCCGAGCTCGCTCAAGCAGATACCGTAGTTGTAAGCGATGTCGGCGTCGTCCAGCATGCCATACAGTGCCTCGAGGATCGGAAGCGCGTCTTCCAGATAGCGATGCTGCAACAAGCCCAGCACGTACTTCTTTGGATCGATGCCGTTCTCAGGAATTGCGACGACACGGACGAACTCGTCGTCCACGGTCACCGCTGCGTTCCAGCCCTTGCTCGCATATTCGAGTGCGTAGCGCGCGATCACGGCCTGCTGAAAATCCGGAGAGCCGCGAGGTGGAAGCCCGGTCATTTCGATTGCCGCGACAGGCTTTTGAAAGATTTCGGGTGCTGAGGGACGATTCACGGTGATGCAAATCTGGGCAATGGATTGAAGCGTGTAGTATCCCATGGTTCAGTTCGTGATCGAAGCGTCCTGCCGTACGTTTGCATGGACGACGGACCCTTGCAGACGTACCCCACTCTTGCCGGCTCAGACAAGACGACTCTATCGCTTGGTCCCGGTTGCCTGATCTGTGAGAATCGCCCCTTTCCGCCCGGATCGCTGCCATGTCTACCACTGAGAAAATTCCTCGCGCCAGCCGGTTACAATGGCGACAGGTGCGACCCTAGACGCCACCGAGGAATGCTGCACTCAAGATGGCCACCGATCTCCACTATTTGACGATTACCGAAGCAGCCGCGCTGATGCGGGACAGGACGCTCTCTCCCGTTGAGCTTACCCAAGCTCACCTCGCGCGCATCAACGAGCTTCAGCCGCGCCTCCACGCGTATATCACCGTCACAGCAGACCAGGCGCTCGCGCAGGCGCGTGCCGCTGAAAGCGAAATCATGGCGGGGAAATACCGCGGCCCGCTTCACGGTATCCCGCTCGCTTACAAGGACATTGTCTCAACAAAAGGCGTGCGAACCACTGCGCACTCCAGTCTACTCGCCGAGTGGGTGCCGTCCGAGGACGCTTTCGTTTACACGAATCTCACCAGGGCCGGTGCCGTGTCGCTCGGTAAGACTGCGCTGCACGAGTTCGCTTACGGCGTGCCGGGGCCAGACGAGGCGTTTCCTGCCGCCCGCAATCCGTGGGGCACGAATCACGCGCCAGGTAGCTCCAGCAGCGGCTCGGGTGCGGCAGTCGCAGCGGGGCTCGCAATGGGCGCGATCGGCACCGACACCGGCGGATCCGTGCGGCACCCGGCGGCGGTGTGCGGTATCGTCGGCATGAAGGCGACCTACGGCCGCGTGTCGATACACGGCATCCTGCCGCTTGCCGCGTCGATGGACCACGCCGGCCCGATGACGCGCACGGTGCGCGACAACGCCTTCATGCTCCAGGCAATGGCAGGGCATAACCCGGGCGACCCGACCTCCGTCGACAAGCCGGTGCCGGATTTTTCCCGGCTGATCGGAGCGAGCCTGAAAGGCGTGCGCATAGGCATTCCGGAGCAGTTCATCGGAAGCGTCGAGCACGAGGCTGAAGTGCTCTCCGCCTTCGAGCGCGCGAAAAGTGTACTGCGCGAGCACGGCGCGACCTTGCACCCGGTCGACATCGCAGGACTCGGCGAGGTCAATGACTACGGCACGACGATCCTGATTTATGAGGCTTACCAGTACCACAAGGACAACCTCGCGAAGCATCCGGCGAAGTACGGCAAGGCGTTTCGGGATCGGGTGATGCCCGCCGCGAAGCTCACGGAGGAAGACTACAAAGCTGCGACCGAGAAGCGTGAGCGCCTGCGCAAAGAGTATGCGCGGGTCTACGGTTCGGAAGTCGACGTTATCGTGTCGCCGGGCCGGGAATCCGGCGCGCCCACGATGACGGCACTGATGGAAAACCCTCTGTTGATCCGTGGCACGGCACACCGCATGTACAACCTCTCGGGCCATCCGGCGATCGTGCAGCCGATGGGATTCAACGCCAGTGGCATGCCGCTGGGACTGCAGATCGCCGCCGACCACTGGCGTGAGGACCTCGTCTACCAGATCGCTTCGGCCTTCGAGGATGCAACCTCACAGGCCAACCGACATCCATCCATTTAAGCTCCGAGGCTGCATGAAATTTCTCGAACAGCGTCAGACGCGCCTAGCGATGGGAAGAGCCATCATCGGGATAGCCGTCATGCTCGCAGCTACGCCGACATTCAGCCAGACCGCGGCGAGCTACCCGAGCAAGCCGATTCGTCTAGTTGCCCCTTTCCCCGCCGGCGGCGTGCTCGACCTCTTCGCGCGTATCACCGCACAGAAGATGTCCGAGCGAATGGGACGACAGGTCATCGTAGACAATCGGGCCGGCGCGTCAGGCATCATCGGCTTCGAATACGTGGCGAGATCCGCCCCCGACGGCTACACCCTGATCGTAGGCAGCGCGGGCACGATGGGCATCAATCCGTCGCTATACCCGAAGCTGCCGTTCGACGTGAACCATGATTTCGTCGGCGTCGCCCTCATAGGGACTGGCCCGGTGCTCGTCGCCGTGCACCCAACCGTTCCGGTGAAGTCCATCCGGGAATTGATCGCCTTGGCGAAGGCGAGGCCTGGCGAATTGAACTTTGGATCGGCTGGAAATGGAACGACCGCGCATCTTTCCACGGAGCTCTTCGCGCTGCTTGCCGGAGTCAAGCTCACGCACGTGCCATACAAGGGTTCGGCTCCGGCGGCCGCCGGCTTCGTCGGGGGCGAAGTCGGGCTCTATATCGAGAACATCCCGGTGTTCGTCCCCTACCTCGAGAACGGACGGGTGCGCGCACTGGGCGTGTCAGGGGAAAAGCGGTTTCCGACCTTGCCCCAGATCCCGACCGTCGCGGAAGGCGGCCTGAAGGGATACGACGCAGCCGGATGGTGGGGTGTGTTCGCTCCGACCGGCACGCCGAAAGAGATCGTCGCGCGGCTCCACTCGGAAATCGCAGCGATCGTCGCAGCGAGCGACGTGCGCGAGCGCATGCTCGCCAACGGCGCGCTGCCCTCGGGCATCGGCAGTCAGCAATTCGCCGCGTTCGTGCGGGCCGAGCAGGTGAAGTGGGCGCGGGCGGTGAAAGAATCGGGCGCACGCGTCGAATAGTCCGGCATGGTGCGGCACGCATGCGGCTACAAACTCGCTCATGACGGCCGTGATACGCCGGGCACAGCATTACATCGGCCAGAACATCCAGCACACGGTGCGTTATACGGAACTCGCGCCAGACCGGTTTAAGGACTTCTGGCGAGATGGGCGAAGGTCGTGCGCACCGCGAAAATACAAATGGATTAGAACGGGATAACGCAGAGGAGGATGCAAATCATGAACTGCGTCAGCAAAGCGATCGTGGTGCTCTGTGCATGCGTGGTGCCGGCAGCCTTTGCCGCGGAAACCTATCCCGCCAGGCCGGTGCGCGTGATCGTTCCGTATTCGCCCGGAGGTGGCACCGACGTGCTTGCGCGGCCGGTCTTGCTGAAGCTCACCGAGTCCATGGGCCAGCAGTTCGTGGTGGACAATCGCGCCGGTGCCAACAGCATCATCGGCACCGAGCTGGTCGCACGCAGCCGGCCCGACGGCTACACCCTGCTCGTCGGCACCACCGCGACCTCGAGCAACGCGAGCCTCTACAAGAAGCTGCCCTACGACACGTTGACGGCGCTCCTGCCGATCTCGCTGATCGCCAACGCGCCTTTCTTCCTCGTGGCGAACGCGGCGCTGCCGGCCAATTCGGTGAAGGAGCTGATAGCGCTCGCGAAAGCGAATCCAGGCAAGATCAACTTCGGTTCGGCCGGCATCGGCGGCACGCCGCATCTCGCCGGCGAGATGTTCAACGTTCGGGCCGGGGTGAAGATGGTGCATGTGCCGTACAAGGGCGCTGCCGAGTCCATCGTCGATCTGATTGCGGCGCAAGTGCAGGTCATGTTCACCGGCCTGCCGGCGACCATTCACCACGTGCAAGCGGGCAAGCTCAAGCTGCTCGCGGTCGCGGACCCGAAGCGCTCGTCCCTCATGCCCGAGCTCCCGACGATCGCGGAGTCCGGCATCCCCGGCTTCGAGGCGGCGTCTTGGTATGGCATCTTCGGTCCGGCCGGCGTGCCGCGTACGGTGCAGGCGCGTCTCGCCGACGAAATCGCGAAGGCGGTGCAGGCGAAGGATCTGCGCGACCGCTTCCTGGCCTTTGGCGCGGAGCCGCTGTGGAATACGCCGGAGCAGTTCGCCGCCTATTTCCGAGAGGACGTGATCAAGTGGGCGAAGATAGTGAAGGAGTCCGGCGCGCGCGCCGACTGAAGCGCTCGCCGCCGAGCGCGCTGATATCTCTGTCAGCCTGGAATAAAAGACCGCCATGACCACCGACCTTCACTA
>JBKJKJ010000081.1:0-4514 GCA_046597455.1 Burkholderiales bacterium | reverse complement strand
GGATCGCTGTGGTGCCAGCGGGCGCGGCGCAGCGCATGCCGCACGACGCGGGCTTCGCGCGCTACGAGCCCGCGACCGATTGCCATAAGCCGCGGTAAAGGCGCGATGCCTGAACGTCACGCGCTGGTTGCGGGTGCCACCGGTGTCGTCGGCAGGCGCGTCGCCGAGCGACTTCGCGCGCAGGGCTGGCGTGTCACGGGACTGTGTCGAACCCCGACAGCTGACAGCGCTTGCGAGCTCGTCAGCGTTGATCTCACCGACACGGCCGACTGCATGCGCAAAGTGGGGCCCCTGCAGGACGTCACGCATCTCGTCTACGCCGCGCGTTACGACCACCCGGAAGGGGAAAGCGAATCGATCGAGACGAATGCGGCGATGCTGCGCAACGTGCTCGATGCCGCGGAATCCGCGGCGCCCGGCCTGCGTCACGTGCACCTGGTGCACGGCACCAAGTACTACGGCCACATGCTCGGGCCGATACCGGTGCCGGTCGGCGAAGACACTCCGCGCGCGGCGGTGCCGAATTTCTATTTCGCGCACGAAGACTTCATCCGGGCAAGACAGCACGGCAGGCCGTGGACTTACAGCACGTCGCGTCCGCATACGTTCTGCGACGGCAATGCCGGCGAGCCGCGCAACGTAGCGCTGCTCATCGCGGTGTATGCGTCGATCGCCCGCGCGCTCGACGAGCCGCTCGCTTATCCCGGCAGCGAGGAGAGCTTCCACGCGCGCACGCAGTTCACGCACGTGCCGCTCCTGGCGCAGGCGATCGCGTGGATGGCCGAGGACGCGCAATGCGCGAACCAGGCGTTCAACATCACCAATGGCGATGCGCCGCGCTGGTCGTCGCTGTGGCCGCGCTTCGCGGACTATTTCGGGCTCGAGGCAGGCGGACCCCGACCCATGCGGCTCGCCGATTACACTGCCGACCCGGAAAAGGAACGTGTCTGGCGGCAGCTCGTGGCCACCTGGGGACTGCAGCCCACGAGCCTGGCCTCGCGCGTGCTGTGGCCTTATGCGGATTATGTGTTCAGGCCCGAATGGGACATAATTTCAGATACGTCTAAAGCGCGGCGATACGGCTTCGTGAAGTCGCTCGACAGCGCACAGATGTTCGTCGAGTTGTTCGACGGTTTTCGAAAACAAAAAATCATTCCGTAGAGGAGCGCACCATGAGAGAGGTCTTTGTCCGGCGCGCGATTGCCGCGCTCGCCGCAGCGGTGTGCCTGCTGGTGACAGCGGGCGCGTCGGCGCAGGCGACGTATCCGGGTAAAGTGGTGCGCCTGATCGTGCCGTGGCCTCCGGGCGGCGGCGCGGACGTGCTGACGCGCATGCTCAGTCCGAAGCTTTCCGAAGCGCTCGGCCCGCAGATCGTCATCGACAACCGCGGCGGCGCCGCGGGCAACATCGGCGCGGAACTGGCGGCCCGATCGGCGCCGGACGGTTACACGATTCTGTTCGCGTATGCGGGTACGCACGCCATCAACCCGAGCATTTACAGCAAGATGCCTTTCAAGGAGGCCGATTTCGCGCCGATCATCTGGCTCTCGTCGGTGCCGCAGGTCGTCGCGGTGCATCCGTCGTTGCCGGTGAAGAACGTAAGGCAGCTGATCGCGCTCGACAAAGCGAAGCCCGGGCAACTCGCTTACGGCTCGAGCGGCAGCGGCGCGATCAACCATCTCACCGGGGAGCTTTTCAACAGCATGACCGGCACCAAGCTCGTCCACGTGCCGTACAAAGGCGGCGGTCCTGCGTCCGTCGCACTGCTGTCGGGCGAAATCAGCCTGATCTTCGGCGAGCCGGCGACGCTCGTCGGCTTCATCAAGGCGGGCAAGGCGAGAGCGATCGCCGTGACCTCGGCGAAGCGGTCGCTGTCTTTTCCCGACCTGCCCACGGTGGCGGAATCGGGCGTGCCCGGATACGAGGTGACCTCCTGGAACGGCATGCTGGCGCCGGCGGGAACGCCGGGTGACCTCATCAAACGGCTGAATGCCGAGTACAATAAAATCATCAGCGATCCGGACATGCGAAAGCGCATGCTGGCGAGCGGCTACGAGGTCGTCGGCGGAACGCCGGAGAAGTTCGGGGAGTTCATCCGCGCCGAGATCCTGAAGTGGGCGCCGGTGGTCAGGAAAGCAAGCGTGAGGGTCGATTGATGGCAGTGGGAGCGATGGGAACGATGGGACCGATGGGACTGCTGGTCGCCGGCTTCGATTATTCGCCGGTCGACGAAGACGAGTTCAACGACTGGTACGATACCGAGCACATACCCGAGAGACAGCGGGTACCAGGCTTCGTGAATTGCGAGCGCTGGGTCGCGGCCGATGGCGCGAAGATCGCCATCGCCACGTACGATCTGAAGTCCCCGGAGGTGCTGAAAAGCGCGCCGTATCGAGCGATCGCCGGGGAGAACCTGTCGCCCTGGTCCAAGCGCGTGACGGGCCGGGCCCAGCGCCTGTGCCGCTTCGAAGCCGAGCAGATGCCGCCAGGACACGCGGCTGCGCCCGAGGGCGCGGGCGGGCTGCTGTTCTTCGCGATGAATGTGCTGCCGGAAGCCGAGGCCGACTTCAATTCGTGGTACGACGAAGAGCACATCCCGCGCTTGTCGGCGGTTCCGGGCTGCCTCAGCGCACGCCGCTTCCGGATATCGAGCGCGCTGAGCGAAGGCGACCATCGCTATCTCGCGCTGTACCACCTCACCTCCGCGGACGTGTGCGCGTCCGCAGCGTGGCAGGAAGCGGCGGTCACGCCGTGGACGCTCAGAGTGAGACCGGTCACGCGCGACCGGTTGCGCATTCCCCTGCGGCGCTATGCGCGCAAAGCCTGAGCGCTATCGGCTCACTTCTGCCAGGACGCCCCGCCATCCACCGTGATCACGGTGCCCGTGGTGTAGGACGAGAGATCCGAGCACAGAAAAACGATCATGTTCGTCACTTCGTCGACCGTTCCCAGGCGGCCGAACGGAAAACCAGTCGTAAGCTCGCGCCAGCGTTCCGCGTTGCCCAACTCTTTCTCCGCCCTGGCGCGCCAGCGCACGACCTGACGGTCGGTTTCAGTCGCGCCGGGACTGACGCCCACCACGCGCACGCCTGACGCCGGGCTTTCGGCACCCAACGCGCGGGTGAGCGCGGTCAGGCTCGCATTTCCCATGCTGCCCGCGATGTAGTTCGCGGTGGGACGCTCCCCTGCCGTGCCGATCACGTTCACGATCACGCCGCGGCGCCGTTCGCACATGACGGGATAGATTTCGCGGATGAGACCGATGAACCCGAAGACTTTGAGGTCCCACGCTTCTCGCCACGCCTTGTCGTCGAGTGCGGTGACCGTACCCTGCGGGATCGCGCCCGCGTTGTTGATGAGGATGTCCACATCGAAGCACGCTGCGGCGAGCTTTTTCACGTTGTCGCTCGAGCCCAGGTCCAGCGCGTGACTCGTCACTTCGACATCGTGCACGTCCACGATCCTGCGGCGCGCGGTTTCGAGATCGGCCGCGTTGCGTGATGCCAGGTGCAGGTGACAGCCTTCTGCAGCAAGTAACTGCGCCGCGCCCAGGCCCAGCCCGCGCGATCCGCCGGTGACGAGCGCGGTGCGTCCTTTGAGACCGAGATCCATCTGATCGTACTCCTTGCGTTTCGCCGAATCCTACCACCCCGCGGTCAGCGCGGGCGCGACGCGCCAGTCAATCTCCGGTCAACGTCCATGCTCGACGGCGCGTTATGGCGTCGTGTCCGGAAGGGCGATCAAGATTCGAGGCGTGACTCATGAACAATGTACTGTCGAGAGCAGGATGCCGCGCTGGGCAGTAGCGCCGCGGGCAGCGCCACGACCGGCGTCATTGCGGGTGCGGTGAGCGGCGGTACCGTCGGCACCGGCGGCACGGGCAGCACAGGCAGTACTACGGCGATCTCGAAGTAAACAGAACAACGGCGGCGGCCACGCCGCCGGGGTGCGAGTTGAAGGCAGGGGAGACCCTGCCTTCTTTTTTGGCCTCGATCAATGCGCGACGCACAACTCGAGCAGCGGTTGCATCGACTGCGCCTGCTCCAGCGTGCTCACGCGCTGCACGATGGCGCCGATCGGCGCGGGGGGAAGCATGCGCGCGGCGTTCTCACGGAACTTGGCGCGCACTTCGTCCGCGCTCATCGGGTTCTGTGCGCTCCCGCGGTTGTTCGGCTCGATGCGCTCGAGTGTGCGCCCGTCCTTCAGATGGACGATCACCCAGCCTTTGAACTGATCGCGCCCGGGTGCATCCGGATCGATGCGATAGCTTATCTTGCGCGCGAGCGTGAGGATCGCGCTGTTGCGCAGACTCTCCGCGCTGTAGCCGTCGACGCCGAGCTTGCCGTGATAGAGCGCTTCGGCAAGTGAGTACTGAAGGCTCACGCGGCCATGCGAATCGCTGGCGGGCGCGACCTTCTCGGCGACGGGCTCGCAGACGACCGGGATCATGTACTCCGCAATCACGCATTCGATGCTGATGATCCGGTCTGCGCGCACGTCGTGCGTGCGATGCA
>JBKJKJ010000044.1:0-3706 GCA_046597455.1 Burkholderiales bacterium | reverse complement strand
CACCGCGCCAACCTGATCGGGATGGGCGTCGTGCCGCTGCAGTTCAAGCCGGGCGAACGTCTCGGTGCCGTCGATGCCCAGCGTCTTCACGTCTTCGCCCGGCTTGAACTGCAGCGGCACGACGCCCATCCCGATCAGGTTGGCGCGGTGGATGCGCTCGAAGCTTTTCACGATCACCGCTTTCACGCCCAGGAGCTGCACGCCTTTGGCGGCCCAGTCACGCGACGAGCCCATGCCGTAATCTTCGCCGCCGAAGATGACGAGCGGCGTGTTTTTCGCGCGATAGATTTCGGACGCGTCGAAAATCGTCGTCTGTTCCCCGCCGGTCTGCACTTTGGTGATCGGGCCTTCGGTGCCGGGCGCGACCGCATTGCGCAGCCGCACGTTGGCGAACGTGCCGCGAACCATCAGCTCGTGATTGCAGCGGCGCACGCCGAAGTGGCCCCATTCCGAAGGCGGTGCATCGAAGTTGCTCAGCCACTTGCCGGCCGGGGTGCCCGGACGAATGGTGGTCGAGGGGCTGACGTGGTCGGTGGTGATCGAGTCGCCAAGGATCGCCAGCGCGCGTGCGCCGACGATGTCGGTGACGGCGCCCGGCGTGCGGGTCACGCCATCGAAGAAAGGCGGCTCCTTGATGAACGTGGATTTCGCGTCCCACTTGAAGACCGCGCCTTCGACGGTCGGGATCGCGTCCCACAGCTTCTTGTTGCCTGACAGGTCGCCGTATTCGCGACGGAAATGTTCGGCGTTGGACGCGAACTTGAGCAGCGCTGCGACTTCGGCGTCGCTCGGCCAGAGGTCCCTGAGATAAACCGGTTTGCCGTCGCTGCCGGTTCCCAGGGGGTCCTTGGTCAGATCGGTGCGAACGGTTCCGGCCAGCGCATACGCGACCACCAGCGCAGGGCTCGCAAGATAGTTCGCGCGCAGGTTGGCGTGAACGCGCGCTTCGAAGTTGCGGTTGCCTGAAAGCACTGCGCACGTGACGAGGTCTTTCGACACCACCGCTTCTTCGATCTTCGCATCCAGTGGACCGGCGGCGCCCATGCAGGTCGTGCAGCCGTAGGCGACGACGCCGAAACCGAGTTTCTCGAGGTGGGGCAGGAGGCCCGCGTCACGCAGATACGCGGTGACGACGCGGGAACCGGGCGCGAGCGAAGTCTTGATGCGCGGATGAGGCTTGAGGCCTTTCTCGGCCGCGCGCTTGGCGAGCAGGCCCGCGGCGATGAGGAGGGCGGGGTTGGAGGTGTTGGTGCACGAGGTGATGGACGCGATCAGCACGTCGCCGTGGCCCACGTCGAAGTCGTGACCCGTGGGTTCGCGGCGGTTCAGGTCGGCGGCGGGGCGCGCGTAACCGGTTTTCTCCACCGGTGCGGAGAACAGCATGTCGAAGTTGCTGCCGAGCTCGGGCAGGCTCACGCGGTCCTGCGGGCGTTTGGGGCCGGCGAGGCTGGGGACGATGGAATCGAGATCGAGCTCGAGCACCCGGGTGTATTCGATTTCGCCTTTCTTCGGCATGCCGAACATGCCCTGCGCCTTGTAATAGGCTTCGATCGCGGACACGAGCTCGGGCGCGCGGCCGGTGGTGCGGAAGTATTCGATCGTTTTGTCGTCGACCGGGAAGTAGCCCATGGTCGCGCCGTATTCCGGCGCCATGTTGGCCACCGTGCAGCGGTCGGCCGCGGTCAGCGCGGACGCGCCTTCGCCGAAGAATTCGACGAACTGGCCGACGACTTTCGCCTTGCGCATCATCTCGGTGACGGTGAGCGCGAGATCGGTGGCGGTGACACCTTCGCGCAGCTTGCCGGTCATGTGGCAGCCGACCACGTCGGGCGTGAGGAACGCATTGGGCTGCCCCAGCATGCCGGCCTCGGCTTCGATGCCGCCCACGCCCCACGCCACGATGCCGATGCCGTTGACCATGGTGGTGTGCGAATCGGTGCCGAATACGGTGTCGGGGAAGAAGACGCCGTCTTTTTCCCACACGCCCTGCGACAGGTATTCCATGTTGATCTGGTGAATGATGCCGTTGCCCGGCGGCACCACGCGCACCGTCTTGAACGCGCCCTGAGCCCACTTCACGAAGAGGTAGCGCTCGGCGTTGCGCTTGAATTCGATTTCCTGGTTGCGCTGGACCGCGTCGGGCCGGTTGTGGACGTCGATTTCCACCGAGTGGTCGACGACGACATCCACGGGCACCAGCGGCTCGATGTTGCCGGGCGGAACGCCCAGGTGCTCGGCGGCTGCGCGCATGGCGGACAGATCGTTGAGCGTGCCGAAGCCGATCAGGTCCTGCAGCACGATGCGCACTACGATGAACGGAATTTCAGTCGTCCGCGCGCCGGTGGGCTTCCACGCCGCAAGCGCCTTGACGTGGTCTTCGGTGACGCGCTTGCCGTCGCAATGGCGAACCAGGGCTTCGAGCACCACGCGAATCGAGCGCGGCAGGCGCGAAACCTTGCCGAGCCCTGCGGCTTCGAGTGCGGCGAGCGAGTGGTAGCGGGCGGTGCGGCCGGGGGTGGGGGTGAATTCGGTAAGTGTCTTGAACGTGTCGTTCGGCATCGTGTTGTTACTCGGTGTTAGATTTTTGACCGGCTCATAGGGGCCACCGCCGGTGCGAATCCATATTGTGAATGCGAGGCTGGCGGGACTCGGTGCGAGTGTGCCGAGCGTCGGGATCGGATGCTATGATGAGGTCCGCATTTTACTCACGCTGCAGGCGTTGCGCCACGTGAGCGGGCGCCGAGCAATCAATGATTTTCAATCGACCGCATGCTGGACGCGCATCGCGCGCGTGAGGCCGGGACGCGTTCGGCGCGCAGCATCGGCGTGCACAACCGAATGAATCCCCATCAGAGGTAAAGGACGTGAATCGTGAACCCCGATGACAATCTGCTGGTCGAGCGCAGGGACGGCTACCTGTGGCTTACGCTCAACCGCGCGGACAAAGCCAATGCCCTTGCAGTGGGTATGACCGAAGGCGCTGCCGCTGCGCTGAACGACGCGGCTCACGATGCGACAGTGCGCGCCGTGATCCTCACCGGCGCAGGCCATCGCGCGTTCTGCGCGGGGGTGGATGTGCGTGAGGCACCGGCCGACGGTGACGCGGCGTTGCATCGAAAGCGGCGCTCGGCCGGTCTCGCGGCCTTTCTCGATGCGATGATGAGTACGCCCAAACCGGTTATCGCGGTGCTGAACGGCATCGCGAGCGGCGGCGGGGCGATGGTTGCGATGCTCGCTGACGCCCGCGTGGCCGTCGATACGGCTGCGTTCGCCTTGCCGGAGATCGATCTGGGAATGGCAACGTTCACAGGCGCCTCGATCGTGATGCAAATCAGTGGCCATGCACTGGCGACCGATCTCGTGCAGACAGGCCGACGCATGCCGGCTGCCGAAGCGCTGAGCCGGGGACTCGTGAATTGCGTAGTGCCGAAAGAAGAGCTCGACGCGGCTGCCCTGCGCGTTGCCGCGAGCCTCGCCGGGAAGGATCCGAAAACGTTTGCCGCAAACAAGGCGTGGCTCAACCGACCGATGAAAGCGGCGCTGGCCGAGGCCCGCGAGGAGCACGAGCGGCACCGGTAGGAAGGTAGTGTAGTGATGCTGAAGTTCGCGTCATATTTCGCCTTCCGTTCGTGCTGAGCGTAACGCGGTGAAGTCGAAGCATGAAGGGCGTTGTTCGTCGTTCATCCTTCGACTTCGGCACCCGTTG
>JBKJKJ010000009.1:0-8530 GCA_046597455.1 Burkholderiales bacterium | reverse complement strand
CGGCTTTACCTTCGACGAGGCCACGAACGACGACGACACCGCCATGCAGAAAGCCGTATTGAAACCCCGAGCAGCCACCGCCCGTTACGAACACGCGCAGCTTCAGATCGGGATTTCCCTCTTCCTCGATCAGCTGCTTGACCTTGTTGGCGGCGTTGTCTGTAAACACCAGCGGTTCAGGTAATTGCTCCGTTACTGCGTTCATCGCGTACTCCTGCGTAACCTGCTTTTTAACGGGCCGACGGCCCCACACTGCGTTTAGTCACCCGTGGCGGGCTTGAGCTGCACGATCTTGTCGGATTGCGCTTCGACCTGATGCACGAGGCGCCCGTCGATCACGGCACCGAGCTGCATCTCGAGCGTATTGTAGTGAACATCCCCTGTGACATTGGCCTTCGCCTGCAGTTCAACGAACTCGTTCGAGTAGACAGGCCCCAAGACTACGCCGTTTAGCACGATGTGGGGGACGCGAATTTCACCTTCGACACGCGCGTGCTCGGATACAACCAGGGTTCCGGGCTTGCCTTCCTCTGCCACGATATTGCCGCGAACCTGCCCATCGACCCTCAATCCGCCGCTGAAGACGACATTGCCTTCGATGCTGGTGCCGGCGCCGATCAGGCAATCGATGCGGCTCTGCGGTTTACTGCCGGATTTGCTGCCCGATTTACCACCTTTTGCTCCGAACATAAGCCCTCCTGTCAGGAAACGTTCAGGGACTGGGTCAGTTTGGGCGTCTTCGTCCCGTTCTCAAATACCCGCACCTGCATGCCTTTCAGAATACTTCCCGGTGTCAGCTTGAAGGTGCCTTCGACGCGCTGGAAAAACTTGAAACTCAGCTGGTAATCACGCCCCCCGCGCTCCGGCTCGGGCGGCAGGAAGAGCACCAGCTTACGTCCATCCTGCTGCACGTCGAGCACGAACTGCAGCGAGCCATGAAAGTCACGGGCGCGCTGTCCCGCCTGCACGAGCACCATACGATAGCGATACTCCCCCGCGGTCGCCTCGGGCTGAAGGCGGAAGCGATTGACGCTGATCGTGCCTTCACGCCCGCTCTGGCTCGACATGAGGGACTGAAAAAATGCCAGATCCTCTTTCAGCGCAGCGTTTTCGAAGGCAAGTGCCTTGGCCTGTCCTGCGAGCTCCGCAGCAGCCGCCCGGTCGATCTGCATCTGCCGATCCGCCTGCGCAAGCCGGGGTCGCAGCTCGGCGAGCTCGGCCTCACGCGCCTGCGTTGCCTCCCGCAGCCGTGCGAGCTCTGACGATGCCTTGCCGTCGTGCAAATTGGTGCCAAAAAAAACGAATGCCGCCCACATCATGGCGCCCACCACAGCTACGCCTGCGGCCACCCGAAAAAAGCGCCAGTGCCATGGCAAATCCGGCCGTACGGCCATGCGCCTCGCGGAAATGCCGCCCATGCGCCTGGAAAAACGGGATAGGGACATGCAAAAAGTCAGGGCAGCAGGGCAACCTGCTCCAGCCCCATGCTTTCAGGGAATCCGAACATGACGTTCATGTTCTGCACCGCCTGACCCGACGCTCCTTTAACGAGATTGTCGATGACCGAGAGCACCACGGCGGTGTCGCCGCCTTGCGGGCGATGCACGGCAATGCGACAGACATTGGCGCCGCGCACCGAGCGCGTCTCCGGGTGGCTGCCTGGCGGGAGCACGTCCACGAAAGGCTCGTTGGCGTAACGCTTTTCATACGCCGCCTGCAGGTCGAACGATGCATCGATACTGGCGTAGAGCGTCGCGTGGATGCCGCGGATCATCGGCGTCAGGTGGGGGGTGAATACGAGCTTGACCGGTCGCCGCGCCATCGCCGCCAGCCCCTGGACGATCTCGGGCACGTGTCGATGTCCCGGCACCCCATAGGCCCTGAAATTGTCTGACGCCTCGGCCATCAGGGCGTGTACTTCGGCTTTGCGGCCGGCGCCCGACACCCCCGACTTCGCGTCGGCGATCAGATGGTCTAAATCGGCCTCACCGCTTTCCATGAGGGGCAGGAAGCCCAGTTGAACCGCGGTCGGGTAGCACCCCGGGTTGGCCACGATGCGCGCCTCACGGACCTGATCGCGATTGATCTCGGGAAGGCCATACACGGCTTCGGCCACGAGCTCGGGACATGCGTGCTTCATCTGGTACCACTGCTCCCAGAGCGCGATGTCCTTGATGCGGAAATCCGCGGCGATATCGATGAGCCGCACACCGGCATCGTAAAGGGCGCGTGCCTCATTCATCGCGACGCCGTTCGGGGTGGCAAAGAATACGACATCGCACGCGCTCAACGCGTCGCGGGAGGGCTCGGTGAACTTCAGCGCCACGCGTCCGCGCAGGTTCGGGAACATCTCCGCGACCGGCATGCCGGCTTCCTTGCGGGACGTGATGACAGAAAGCTCGCAGCGCGAGTGCTGGACGAGGAGCCGCAAGAGCTCGACACCGGTATAGCCGGTACCGCCCACGATACCAACTTTGATGGTTTGCTTCGCCATGTCGAATCTCCGAATTCGGACGGAAAACCCGCATTCACGAATGTCGGACAGCGGGACTCCAGAGACGACAAAGCCGCCCGCAGGCGGCTTTGCTGAATGCAGCGGGCTTTAGCGCTTGGAGAACTGCTTGCGGCGCCGCGCCTTGTGCAAGCCGACCTTCTTGCGCTCGACTTCGCGCGCATCGCGAGTCACCAGCCCGGCTTTCTTGAGCACCGGCTTGAGCGTCTCGTCGTAATCGATCAGCGCACGCGTGATGCCGTGGCGAACTGCACCGGCCTGCCCAGACTCGCCGCCGCCGTCCACGTTCACGTAAATATCGAAGCGCGCGAGATTATCGGTCAGCTGGAGCGGCTGGCGCACGATCATGCGGCCGGTTTCACGCGAGAAAAACACGTCGACAGGCTTGCCGTTGACAGTGATGTCGCCTTTACCGGGCCTCAGGTACACACGGGCAACTGCGCTCTTGCGGCGGCCGGTACCATAATTCTGCTGAACTGCCATGACTCGATTCGCCTCAGATCTGGAGAGTTTTGGGTTGTTGCGCCGAATGCGGATGCTCTGCGCCGGGATAGACTTTCATCTTCTTGATCATCGCGTAGCCGAGCGGGCCTTTCGGAAGCATGCCCTTCACGGCGAGGCGCAGCACGCGCTCGGGATGATCCGCCTGCATCTTCTCGAAGCTGGTCGTGTACAGACCACCCGGGTATGAGGTATGGCGATGATAAAGCTTGTCTTTGGTCTTGTTACCCGTGACGCGCAATTTGTCAGCGTTGACGACGACGATATAATCGCCCGTATCGACGTGAGGCGTGAATTCGGGCTTGTGCTTGCCGCGCAACCGGCGGGCGATTTCAGATGCGATGCGGCCCAGCACTTTGCCGGTGGCATCTACGATGAACCAGCCGTGCACGACTTCATGCGGCTTGGCGGAAAACGTCTTCATACTTGATCCCGCGTCGGTGAATTTCAGGAAACCGCGAATTCTATTGGAAATCAGGCTACTGTGTCAAACCTGAGTCGCGACGCCCGGTCTGCCGTCGGCGTTTTCCCGACTCCATAACAACAGGCACTTGGCTTTGATTTCAACCTGGGAGCTCACCAACATCACCGCCCGGCTGATCCTGCCCCCGGGCGGGCTCATCATATTGGGCCTGCTGGGAGTCGTAATCGCGCGGTCCCACCTGCGCTCCGGCACCGGCATCAGTGCGTTTGCCTTGCTGGCGCTTTACATACTTTCCACGCCGATCGCTGCCCGGGGCTTGCTGAAGACACTCGAGGATCCGTACCTGGACCCGGCGAAAGACCGCGCCGCCGGGGCGATCGTCGTCCTCGGCGGGGGGTCGTATCCGCGCGCTCCGGAATACGAAGGCGACACGGTCAGCCGCCGGACCCTCGAAAGGCTGCGCTATGCGGCTCTCCTGCATCGCCGCACGGGCAAGCCGGTGCTCGTGAGTGGCGGCAACCCGGCTGGCCAGGATTCGAGCGAAGGCGAGCAGATGAAAGCGGCATTGCGCGAGTTCGGCGTCACCGCCAAATGGGTTGAAACCGCCTCGGCAAACACGGCCGAAAGCGCGCGGCTTACGCGCAAGACACTCAACCAGGCCGGGGTCGACAGCGTCTACATCGTCACCCACGCCTGGCATATGCCACGAGCCAAGATGGCCTTCCAGAACGCGGGCCTGCGCGTTGTCCCCGCCCCCACCGCGTACAGCACCGAGCGGCTCATGTTTCTTGATTTGTTTCCAAGCATCACGGGAATGCGTGACAGCTATTTTTTCTTCCACGAGATCGCTGGCATCGCCTGGTATCGCCTAAAATTCGCACGCGCGCACTGACCGCCAGCGGTGCATCCCGGAGGTTTCATGAAAGTCCGCATCAAATGGATAGAGGACGTCGCTTTCGTCGGTGAATCCGAAAGCGGCCACGCGCTGGTCATGGATGGCGCGCCGGAAGGCGGAGGTCGTAATCTGGGTCCGCGTCCGATGGAAACCGTGTTGATCGGCACGGGCGGCTGCACGGCTTATGACGTGGTCCACATCCTTCGCAAGTCACGCGCACCGGTCACCGATTGCGTCGTGGAAATCGACGCCGAGCGCGCGCCGGAAGACCCGAAAGTGTTCACGAAAATACATTTTCATTTCATCGTGACGGGCAAGGCGCTCAAGCCGCAACTGGTCGAGCGCGCGGTCCACCTGTCAGCGGAGAAGTATTGCTCGGCGTCGATCATGCTCGCCGAGACGGCCTCGATCACCCACGACTTCGAGATTCGCGAGTCGTAACCCGCGCCCTGTGCGACCGCGTAAGCCTTCAACGCGAAAGCCGGCCCGGGATTCGGTACCGCGCTCACCGGATCAAAGCCGGTAGGTCGTGCGCGTCATGACCGCCGATGCAAGCCTCATCAACCCACGCACGGGCGCAGGCAGTTCGGCGCCCCCGTGCTCGCGAGCCGTGGACGCATGGCGCGCTTCGTCCGAGCGCATTGCTTCCACTATCGCCCGGCTCCGGGTGTCGTCCACGGGCAGATTTTTCAGGTGTCCGTCGAGGTGTTCGACGACCTGCCGCTCGGTCTCGGCGAGAAAACCCATGCTCCAGCGGTCGCCCAGCAAACCGGTAGCCGCCCCCATCGCGAACGACGCAGCATAGAACAACGGGTTCAGCACGCTGGTGCGGCCACCGAGCTCCTCGATACGGCGGCCGGTCCACGCGAGATGCTCCGTTTCTTCCTCTGCCGCGTTCTCGAGTGTCGATCGGGCGCGGGGGCTGCGCGCGGTCAATGCCTGTCCCTGATAAAGCGCCTGCGCACACACTTCACCAGTATGGTTCACGCGCATTAGCGCGGCCGCATGGCGTCGCTGGGTTTCATCCAGGCCCGCATCCGGCAAGCTCTCGCCGGGAACCTCACGGGTCGACACGGCCGGTCCAAACAGCGTTCGCAAGCCACGGTCGAAACTGACGATCAAGCGGTCCAGATCAAGCATGTCGCACCCATTGTGTGTAGCGGCGCCAAGCCGCGGAAGCCCGCTTCGCGCCCGAAGGCGCGGCGTAGACCGTTACATAAAAAGACGCTCCAGCTCTGCGCCCGGATCGGCTGCCCGCATGAACGCCTCGCCGACCAGAAAGCAGCCCACCTTGTGCGTGCGCATGCGTTGAACGTCTTCGCGCGCGAGGATACCGCTCTCGGTGACAACGATGCGCTCCGCAGGAATCCGCTCGAGCAGGTCGAGCGTCGTCTCCAGGCGGGTTTCAAAGGTATGCAGATTGCGGTTATTGACTCCGACCAATGGCGTTTTGAGCTCGAGCGCGTGCTCGAGCTCGAGCGCGTTATGCACTTCGACCAGCACCGCCATATGGAGCGCTTGCGCCACCGTCTCGAGCTCGCGCATGACGCCGACTTCCAGCGCCGCCGCGATGAGCAATATGCAGTCTGCGCCAGCCGCCCGTGCTTCGTAGACCTGATACGGGTCGATCATGAAATCCTTGCGCAGCACGGGCAGGCTGCACGCGGCTCGTGCGGCCTGCAAATCGGCCAGTCCGCCCTGGAAGAACTGGGCGTCGGTGAGCACGGACAGGCACGCGGCGCCGGATCGCTCGTAGCTGCGGGCGATCGCAGCGGGATCGAAGGCAGGCCGGAGGAGGCCTTTACTCGGACTCGCCTTCTTGATTTCCGCGATCACTGCAGGCGCGGCCGCCGCGATTTTGGCCCGGAGCGCGCCCACGAAATCCCGTGGCGGCGCAGCCTCCCGCGCCTCGGCAACGACGGTGTCGAGCGGCTTGGCTCGGCGCGCCTCGTCGATCTCGCCTGCTTTGACCGCTAGAATCCGATTCAGAATATCGCTCATCCGCCGCCCAGCTCGCGCGTGCAGTCTACGAATGCATTCACTTTGCGGCGCGCGGCACCGCTTTCCAAAGCCGTCAGCGCGAGCTTTACGCCGCCGGCGAGCGACTCCGCCAGCCCGGCGATGTAGATGCTGGCGCCCGCATTCAGGGCGACGATGTCCCGCGCCGGCCCCGCCTGATTGTCGAGGGCAGCGAGCATCATGCGCTTGGATGCGTCGACGTCGGCAACGCGTATCGTCTCGATGTCAGACACGGCCAGCCCGAAATCCTGCGGGTTTATCGTGTATTCGCGAATTTCCCCGTCTCTCAGCTCCGCGACGAGAGTCGGTCCGCTCAGGGCGATCTCGTCGAGCCCGTCGAGCCCGTGCACGATCATCACCCGCCGGCTTCCGAGGCGCTGCAGCACGCGTGCCTGTATGCCCACCAGGTCGGGATGGAAAACGCCCATGACCTGCTGCCTGGCGCCTGCCGGATTGGTGAGCGGCCCCAGAATGTTGAACAGCGTCTTGACACCCAGCTCCTTGCGAACCGGTGCGGCGAATTTCATGGCGCTGTGATGGTTCGGTGCGAACATGAAACCAATGCCGGTCTGCGCAATGGTCTGCGCGACCTGCGAAGGCCCGAGGTTGATGTTCGCGCCGAGCGCTTCCAGGACGTCGGCGCTGCCGGACTTGCTCGAGACCGAACGCCCGCCATGCTTGGCGATCTTCGCGCCCGCCGCGGCAGCCACGAACATCGATGCGGTGGAAATGTTGAACGACTGCGCGGAATCGCCGCCGGTACCGCAGGTGTCGATCAGGTTTGGCGCATCCTCGACCGGCACCTTCGTGGCGAACTCGCGCATCACTTCCGCGGCCGCGGCAATCTCACCAATCGTCTCCTTCTTCACGCGCAGGCCGATAAGAATTGCCGCAATCAGGGTCGGCGGCACTTCGCCGGTCATGATGCTGCGCATGAGCGCCAGCATCTCTTCGTGGAAAATCTCCCGATGCTCGATGAGACGCGTCAGTGCGGCGTGGGGGGTCACCGGCTCTCTCCTTCCAGGAAATGCTTCAGCAGCGCGTGTCCGTTTTCGGTGAGGATCGACTCGGGATGGAACTGAACACCTTCGACCGGGAGGGTCTTGTGGCGAATACCCATGATTTCACCATCCTCGGTCCAGGCGGTGATTTCAAGACAATCGGGAAGGGTCTCGCGCTCGATCACCAGCGAGTGATAGCGCGTTGCCAGGAAGGGTGCCGGCAGCCCGCGGAAAACCCCCTGGCCCGTGTGCGAGATCGGTGAAGTCTTGCCGTGCATGAGCTGTCGCGCGTGCACGATGCGCCCGCCGAACGCCTGACCGATGCTCTGGTGGCCCAGGCACACGCCCAGTATGGGCACGGTGCCCGCAAGACGCTCGATCAGCGGCACGGAAATGCCCGCTTCGTTTGGCGTGCACGGACCGGGCGAGACGACGATGCGCTCGGGCTTCATGGCCTCGATCTCATCGAGCGTGATTTCATCGTTGCGCCGGACGACGACCTCCTCCCCCAGCTCGCCCAGGTACTGCACGAGGTTGTAGGTAAAGGAGTCGTAGTTGTCGATCATCAGCAGCATGATGCCGCGCTCTCCGGATGCAGGTCTTAGTGGCGTTTGCGAAGCGACACACCCGCCTTCGAGCTGGACGATTCGGTCGAAACCGGGTGGTGCATCAATTATCGCACGCCATAAAACCGAATGAGATCGCACAAGCGGGTCGGCGATTGCGTGAGGAGACTGTGGGGCCCGTCGGGAGTCTCTCTACTGGAGGCGCGGCGAGCCGGAACGCCACGTGCGAGCTTCAGGACGGCACGGAAAACGAACCCGTGTAACCATGGCGGCGCGCATCCGCCATGCAGTCATCGAAGTTATCGAACGCAGCCTGTCCTTCGAGAAGTACGTCCCCGTCAGGCGAAGTTCTCTTCCAGTTCCACGTACCGGGATCCGGTTTGTGGAAAGACCAGACGTCGTAATCAGTGAACTCTTTTTGCATCCCCGGCGATTTGCAATTTTCGATCCCAACTCCGGGAATGGCGAGGTAAAAAAACAGGCGTCGCTGCGCCCGTTCTTTCTGCACCGCCCATGTCTGGACGATGAGGCCGATGGCTCACTCCCAGCGCGTGTCGAGCCCGGACTCCGCCATCTCGGCAGCGCGCAAAAGCGCCTTGGCCTTGTTTTGGG
>JBKJKJ010000537.1:0-14255 GCA_046597455.1 Burkholderiales bacterium | reverse complement strand
CCTTCATGCTTCGACTTCACCGCGTTACGCTCAGCACGAACGGAAGGCGAAATATGATGCGAATTTCGGCATCACTACCTAGGGAGGATTCCGTTACCGGCCGCGCTCGTACGCGGGGCCGGCATCCGGTTTTCGATCGTTCAGGCGCATCACATTCTTAAAAAAGAGAACCTCGATCATGGCAAAAACGACTGGCGCAAAACTGTTCGCGGAAATCATCAAAGGCTACGGGCTCACGCACGTTTTCTACGTGCCGCAGGTCGTCTCGAAGGCGCTGGTCGCCATGGAAGGCATGGGCGTGCGCCGTGTCGTCGCGCACAGCGAGAAAGCGGCGGGCTATATGGCGGACGGTTACGCGCGCGCGAAGCGCGCTCCGGGTGTGTGCATGGCGCAGCCCATCGGTGCCTCCAACCTCGCCTCCGGACTGCGGGACGCGTACATGGCGCGCTCACCCGTCATCGCCATTTCCGGCGGTCCGGGTGGGGCGTCCCGCTATCGCCACGCGTACCAGGAAGTCGAGGATTTCAGCCAGTTCGATTCGGTGACCAAGTCGAACGTGAACGTCGATTCGCCTTCGCGCATGCCGGACCTGATGCGCCAGGCTTTCAGGACCGCGGTCTCGGGCATGCCGGGTCCGGTGCACCTGCGCTTCCAGGGCAGATTGTCCGACGTGCCGCTCGGCGAGACCGAGGGCGAGGCGCTGATCGAGCCGCAATTCACCCGCGTGCCGCCTTTCCGCCCCGAGCCCGAGCCCGACCGTGTGCGCGAAGCCGCGGCGGTGCTCGCAGCCGCGAAGAAGCCGCTCATCATCGCCGGCGGCGGTGTCATGTGGTCGCAGGCGCAGCGCGAAGTCGTCGAGCTCGCCGAGAAGCTGCAGATCCCTGTTGTCACTTCGCTCAACGGTAAAGGCACCATCCTCGACGCGCATCCGCTGTCGGTGGGTGTCGCAGGCACGTACTCGCGCGAGTGCGCGAACCGGGCGGTCTTCGAAGCCGACCTCGTCTTCTTCATTGGCTGTCCCGCCGGTGGCATGGTGACTGCTGGCTGGACGATCGTCGCGCCGGGAACCACGGTGATCCAGCTCGACATCGAGCCGACCGAGCTCGGCCGGAACTATCCGACCAAAGTCGCCCTGGTCGGCGATGCGAAAGTGACGCTGCGCAAACTCATCGATGCGGCGAGTGCGACTGAAGGCACGACCAAAGCCTGGGTCGGGCGCGTGCAGCAGCTCGTTGCGGACTGGCGCAAGCAGTTCGAGCCGAAGCTCAACTCCGACGCCGTGCCGATCCGGCCCGAGCGCATCTGCAAGGAAATCGCCGATGCGCTGCCGGAGAACGGCGTGGTGGTGGCGGATACCGGTCACGCCGGGATGTGGACGAGCCAGATGATCGACCTGAAACACCCGGGCCAGCGCTATATCCGCTGCGCGGGCTCGCTGGGCTGGGGCCTGCCCGGTGCGATCGGCGTGAAGTGCGCGTTGCCGGATCAGCCGGTGCTGTGCTTCACCGGCGACGGCGGCATGTACTACCACATGACCGAGCTCGAGACCGCGGTGCGCTACGGGATCAATCTCGTGGTGCTGGTCAACAACAACCGCGCGCTGAGCCAGGAATTCCCTTCGCTCAACAATAACTACGGCGGGAAAATGCACGGCGATTCCGACGAGCTGTGGCGCTTCAGCGATTTCAATTTCGCCAAAGTAGCCGAGGCCATGGGGTGCGCAGGTTTCCGCGTGGAGAAGCCGGGCGAGCTGAAAGGCGTCCTGCAGAAAGCTTTCGGCATGAACAAGCCCGTGGTCATCGAAGTCATGAGCGATATCGAGCTGATGGCCCCCGCTGCGTGGGCGCCCGGCAAGTGATGCGCGCGGACCGCGCGGCATGCTGGCGGGTGAGTCTGCTAACGGCCGGGATGCTGGCGGCGTGTTCCGTGTGGGCACAGGGTCCGGCGGCCGACGCCGACGCGGCATATCCCACGCGGCACATCCGGCTGATCACCCCGTTCACGGCGGGCAGCACGCTCGACGTGATGGCGAGACTGGTCGCAGAGCGCCTGGGCGGCGCGCTCGGTCACAACCTCGTCGTCGACAACCGGCCGGGCGCCAATGGGGTGATCGGTATCGACCTCGTGGCGAAAGCGCCGCCCGACGGCTACACCATGCTGCTCACGACCGGGTCGTTCACCGGCAACATCGTTCTCTACCGCAAGCTGCCGTACGACGGGGTACGCGATTTCGCGCCTATCACGCAAATCGCGCGATCGTATGGCCTCGTGCTCGTCGTCAACCCGTCGGTGCCGGCGCAGTCGGTCAAGGATCTCATTGCGCTGGCGAAGACGCGGCCCGACAAGCTCACTTACGGGTCGAGCGGCGTGGGCAACATCACGCATCTCGTTCCCGAGCTTTTCAATGCGCTCGCCGGCGTGCGCATCGTGCACGTGCCCTACAAAGGCAGCGGGCCGGCGCTCACTGACGTCCTCGGCAAGCAGATCGACATGACGTGGGTCTCGACGGTTTTCGTGCAGCCTTTCATCAAGGATGGACGCGTGCGTCCGCTCGCGCTGACCGGAGACGAGCGCACGCCGGTGCTGCCGAACGTGCCGACGTTCAAGGAGGCCGGCTTGACGGAGCTCGTGATGACGGGCTGGTACGGCTTGTGGTTTCCGGCGAAAACGCCTCAGCCGCGTGTGAACCGCATCCAGCAGGAGCTCGCAAGCGCGGTCGCGACGCCGGACATGAAAGCGCGGCTCGACGATCTGGGCCTCGTCGGCGTCGCGTCGACGCCCGCCGCGTTCGCGAAATTCCTGCGCGACGACATCGCTTTCCAGACACGCATCGTCAAGCGGGCAGGCATCCCGCAGCAGTAGAGAACGCGCGCGGGCCGCTGCAGCCTCTTGAGCAGCTTCGCATTCGGTTCAGGGTTGCCGGCACGGGGCTGTATCTGACGCGCCAGCCTGAGGGATCTCTGATCAGCTGCGAATTGTCATCGCAAGAAACGCGGTGACGAAGCAATCCCCGTTGCGAACGACGACACCCCTACGCGGTCACCGCCAAACGCGCACAGCGGCCCGCCGTGACGAAGCAATCCCGAGGCGCTCGAAACACTCACTCGACAAACTTCGTCGGCTACGCCGCCACCGTCACGCCTTCCTGCTCGCAGGAATTGGCGACATCGCTGATCGTCACGCGCTGCATATCCCTGATCCATCGCAGGTCGTCGTAATCCGTGCCGCGGTGCATCGTGCAGCGGTTGTCCCACATCACGAGCTCGTTCGGCCGCCACCGGTGCGTGTAGACGAACTGCCGCTGCGTCGCGTGCGCGATGAGCTCGTCGATGAGCGCACGGCCTTCGTCGTCCGGCATGCCGTAGATGCGACCCGCGTGCGAGGCGACGTATAACGACTTGCGGCCGGTCTGGGGCAGGGTGCGCACCAGCATCTGCGGCACCGGCGGGAGCCGTTTCATTTCCTCCTCGTTGAACTCGGTGAAACCGCTGCGGCGTCGCGAGGTCGCGATCCAGTGCTCCACGACGAGTCCGTGCAGCTTCGCTCGAGTGGCGTCGGGAAGCGCATCGTAGGCCGCGCGCTGGTCGGCGAACTCGGTGTGACCGCCTACCGGCGCGACCGAGCGCGAATAGAGCAGCGAGCACAGGCTCGGCAGGCGCTTGAACGAGCTGTCGGTGTGCCAGAGCTTGTTACCGGCCTTGTACATGCGTTGCCGACTCGTTTCGCCCCAGATGGTGCCGTCGGCGGCGAGATTGGAGATATCGGCAAACTCGCCGCTCAACCGGCTCGGAGTCGTCTTCGGATCGAGCGTGCGCTCTTTCTCGACAGGGCCGAACTTCGCGGAAAACGCCAGATGCTGCTGCGGCGTCAGGTGCTGATCCGGAAAGATCAGCACGGCGTGCGTCCAGAACGCCTGCTGGATCGCGTCGAAATCGGCGTCCGCAATCGGACCGGACAGGTCGACGTCGCCGATTTCGGCGGCGAAGCCGGAAGTGACAGGACAAACGGTGATGCTCATGAAGCCTCCATCCAGGGATGGTCGAGTCTATGCAATCGCGCTTGCGTTCGCAAACGGGGTCTCCGGTGAATCGTCGCTATACTTCCCTCATTCATTCACGAGTCGAAGAACGGGGCCAGACATGTTCAAGGAATTTCGAGAGTTCGCAATGCGCGGAAACGTGGTCGACATGGCGGTGGGCATCATCATCGGCGCGGCCTTCGGCCGCATCGTGGAGTCGATGGTGAAGGATCTCATCATGCCGCCGCTGGGAGTTTTGCTGGGCCGTGTGGATTTTGCCAACATGTTCATCGTATTGAAGCAGGGTGTCGCGCCCGCGCCCTATCTCACCGTGGAGGCGGCGCAGAAAGCCGGCGCCGTCACGTTCAACTACGGGATGTTCATCAACAACGTGGTGTCGTTCGTGCTCGTCGCGTTTGCGGTTTTCATGCTGGTGCGCGGGGTCAACCGTATGCGGCGCAAGCAGGCAGAGCAGTCGAAGGAGGCGCCGCCGCCGTCCGAGGACGTCGTGTTGCTGCGAGAGATCCGCGACGCGCTCACGGCGGGCAAGCGCTGAAACGCCGACAACACACCGGATAATTGCAGGGAGCAACAGTATGGATACGACCGTATGGATCGGACTGGGCGCCCTCGTGGTGGTGGTGGGCTACCTGCTCGTCATGCGCGTTTTCTTTCGCCAGAGCAAGGCCGTCGACAAGACCACCGACTACAGCAAGATAAAGCCGCTGAAAGACGAGGACGATTAGCCCGGCACCCGCCACGCCGCGATCGATCAATCGTCCCCAGCGTATACCTTCAGGTAGGCGGAGCGTCCGCCATCGGCCGCAATGGTCGTCCCGGTGATCATTCGCGACTCATCCGATGCGAGCAGCACGGCGATTGCGGCGATGTCCCGCGGCTCGCCTACGGAGAACGGATACAGCTTCTGCACGACCAGGCGTTCCTTCGCGGCCCCGGTCGGTTTCTCCGCCAGAACCCAGTCCTTGTTCTCGTAGCGTTTGATCGCGCGTTCGGTGCGGATGCTTCCCGGCGCAATCGCATTGGCGCGTATCCCGTATTGAACATATTGCGCAGCGAGGGTTTTGGTGAAAGCGACGATGCCGCCTTTCGCCGCGGCATAGGCAGGTCTGTATGAGCCCGTGAGACCGACCATCGAAGAGAAATTGATGATCGAGCCGCCGCCGCCCCTGATCAGGTGAGGGATGCCGTGCCGGCAGCACAGGAAAGGATGAAGCAGGTTCAGCGTGATCGTGCGGTGCCAGATCTCGAGGCTCATCTCGTGGACCGGAACGTCTTCGAGCAGCGAGCCGCCCGCGCCGTTCACCAGGACGTCGAGGCGGCCGAACGCCGCGACGGCGTCGTCGATCGCCTGCTTCACCGCGCCGTCCTGCGTCACGTCGGCTTCGATGAACACGACTTCGCCCCCGGCGTCCCTGATCTCCTGCTCGGCGCGCCGTCCGACTTCGGCATTGATGTCGACGATCGCGACTCTGGCGCCTTCTTTGACGAACGCGAGCGCGGTGGCTTTCGCGATGCCGGCTCCGCCGCCCGTCAGAAAAGCCACTTTCCCGTTCAGTCGCGGCATGCTCGTTCCTCCCTCATCTGCATTGACGACACGGTGCGACGCCGATCACTGCGGCTTGATGCCGGCAGCAGCGACCACCTTCTGCCATTTCTTCAGGTCGCGCGCCATCGCCGCGGCAAACTCCTCGGGTGTGCTCGTGCGCGGGTCGGCGCCCTGCGCCGAAAGCTGCTCGCGGGTTTCCGGAACCGTCAGGATCGCGTTGATTTCCCGATTGAGCCGCGCCACCACGGCCTGCGGCATGCCTGCCGGGCCGATGACTCCGTACCAGCCGGCGACTTCGTATCCGGGAACGCCTGCCTCCTGAATCGTCGGCACCTCCGGCAGCGCGGTTGCACGCTGCGCCGTGGTCACGCCCAGGGCCACCAGTCTGCCGGAGCGGATGAAGCCGACCGAAGCTGGGATGGAAGGGAACGCAAAATGAATCTGCCCGCCGACGAGGTCGGTCATCGCCAGGCTTTGTCCCTTGTAGGGCACGTGCGTGTACTCGATGCGCGCCAGGGCCTTGAGCAACTCGGCCGACATGTGGCTCGGCGACCCGACCCCCGAGGTTCCATAATTCATCTGCCCCGGACGGGCGCGTGCCAGGGCGATGAATTCCCTGACGCTGCGCGCCGGGATCGAAGGGTGGATCACCAGTACGTTCGGAACCAGCGCCAGGACGGCGATCGGCGTGAAATCGCGCAGCGGGTCGAACGGGAGCTTCGCATACATGGAAGCATTGATCACGAAGCCTTCCGGAATCACCTGTATCGTGTAACCGTCCGGCGGCGCCTTCGACGTCAACTGGCCGCCGATGATGTGGTTCGCGCCCGGGCGATTCTCGACGATCACCTGCTGGCGCAGGTTTTCGCCCATCTTCGCGCCGACCGCGCGCGCGAGGATGTCGGTGGCCCCGCCAGGCGCAACCCCGACGATCAACCGGATCGGCCGGGTCGGGAAATCCTGTTGTGCACACGCTGTGCCAGGCTGGATGGAAAACCCCAGAACGGAAACGACGCACACCAGCGGCAGATACGCGAGCTTCACGTTCATCGGGGCTCCTCGTTTTATGACTTCGATTCCGGCTTCGCAATCACTCACTGGAATTCATGGCGCTTCGGAGTATCGCTGCGCGGTGCGATGGGCGTCAATCGGGGCGACCGCATGATTGTCGTGCCCATTGCGCAAGTCCGCTCTCGATGACGGCGGCTGGAACAGCAACCGTGGGGAGCCGTAATTTCGAGCCGCACCGGGCGTATTGCCTTGGAGGCCGGTCACGGGCATGCGAAGGATCGATCGGTCAGCGGGACACCGATTTCATCTTCGGTTCGATTGCCTCCCACGCGGTCGAGGAAGCGGGTATAACGCAGAAGAATCAGATCGACTAACCCGGCTCGAGAAGGACACGGATGGGAAGCGCGGACGAACGACCGATTCGAACGGGTGATATTCGAAGCGGGGAGGGCGCAGAGCTCGCCATCGTGGAGCGGGTGATCTCACCCGAGCAATTGCGCCTGGCGCTGCGGCGCGAGCGCGCGGTCTCGACGCTGAAGCTCGGCGCGCGGCTGCTCGAGTTGAGGCTCATTACGCAGGACCAGCTCAGCGGCGCGCTGCAGGTGCAGAGCACCGATACCCGGCGCCACCTGGGCGAGATCCTGCTCGATCTCGGGCTCGTCTCCAGGCGGCATCTCTACCAGGTGCTGTGCGAGAAGCTGGGGATCCCGCTGATCGAGCTCGCGCAATTCGCAATCGACGGGGCCGTGCTGCGCCTGCTTCCCGAAGACCTGGTGCGCAAGAGCGGCATCCTGCCGCTGTGCCGCGTCGACGGCAAGCTGATCGTCGCGATGTCCGATCCGCTCGACCAGGCGCCGCTCGAGCGCGTGCGTTTCGTCGTGCAGGCGCCGGTGATGCCGGTAATGGCGAGCGCGGAAGAAATCGAGCACGCGATACGCACCTATTACGGGGCCGAGGCCGGAACCCGCGACGCGCAGGCAGTCAGGCCGACGCGGCCCGAGCCGCGCCGAGGCGATGCCGAGCGCGACCATGCGCCCGCCGATACTTCGGATAAATCGGTTTCCAAGCTCGTCAACCGGATGATCGTGGACGCGCACGCGGCGGGCGTGTCGGACATCCATCTCGACGCGAGCGCAGGTGCGCAGCAGGTCGTCATCCGCTTTCGCCGCGATGGCCGGCTTTCCGAATACGCGTCGTTGCCCGGGCACCTGCGAGGCGCCATCGTCACCCGCATCAAGGCGATGGCGGGGATCGACATCTCGGAGCGGCGGCGCGCGCAGGAAGGCCGCATCGACCTGGTCGAGAACGTGCCGGCCGATCTGCAGCTGCGCGTCATCACTGTACCCACGCGCGATGGCAACGAAGACATCGCCGTCAAGCTGATACCCGTTCGCGAGCTGCTGCCGCTGCAAATGATCGGTCTGAGCGAGCCCATGCTCGAGGCCATCAAGCACATGGTGTCCCAGCCGTACGGGCTCGTCCTCGTATCGGGCCCGGCCGGCAGCGGCAGGACGACTACCGCGCACGCGATCCTCACGCTGCTCAACGTGCCCGGAGCGAAGATATGGACCGCCGAAAGCCCGGCGCAGGCGGCGCGGCCCGGGTTGAGCCAGGTCGAAGTCAACGAGAAAATCGGCTGGACCTATCCCGTGGTCATGAGTGCCGTAATGCGTGCGGACCCGGACGTGATCCTGATCGGTGAAATGCGCGACCGGGAGACCTCCGCGCTCGCCGTCGAAGCGTCACTGAAAGGTGCGCTCGTCTTGTCCGCTCTGCACGGCAATGGGGCGGCGGATACGGTGGCGCGTTTGCTCGACGCCGGCCTGGACGCGTTCAGCCTGTCCGACGCGTTGCTGGGCGTGGTGGCGCAGCGGCTCGCGCGCAGGCTTTGCCATCGCTGCAAAATCAGCCGGCCGTTGAGACCCGACGAAATCGATGCGCTGATCGAGGAGTATTGCGACGGCGCGCCGCTCGCGGCATCGGACATTCGCGCCGAGTGGACAGCGCGCTTCGGCGAGGAGCTCCTGGTCCACGGCGCGCAAGGCTGCGACCTGTGCAGCGGGACGGGGTATCGGGGCCGGATCGGACTCTACGAGCTGATGACAGGCGGACCCGCGCTGCGGCCGCTGATGCTGCAGCGGCGGCCGGTCGACGAGTTCGTGACCGCCGCGATGCACGCCGGCATGCGTACGCTCAAGCAGGACGGCATCGAGAAAGCGCTAGCCGGACATTGCGATTTTCGGGAAGTGCGCGCCGCGACGGTGTGACGAGGCGCGCGGCATCCAGTCGCCCCCTGCTACGGCATGTCTTTCCGGTTGAGCAGCTCGATGCTCACGCCGTCGGGCGCGTCGATGAACGCGATGCGGGTCGTCGGATTGAAGTCGGTGGGCTCCAGGCTGAACTTCACGCCTTTTTGCCGCAGACCCCCACAAAAGCCGTCGAAATCGCCTTTCACGCGCAACCCGAAATGATCCACGCCCCATTGCAACCCGGGCTTCACCGCTGCCGTTTCTGCGGGACGCTGGCCGCGCACGATGACGATGAAGCCGCCCAGCGCGACGTAAATCTGCGGTGCGCCTCGCACCTCGAGGCTGCGGGTGATTTCGCCGCCGAGCTTGTCGACGTACCACGCGGCAGTGGTTGAGGGATCGGTCGCGACCAGGTGAACGTGATCGAAAGAAACGGCGGCTTGAGCCATGGTATATATCTCTTGAGTGGAAGTTGAACAGCGATCGGGTTTCAGTCGACTCCGGATCGGAAGTCTATCGCGCGGCGGCGCGGCCGGCACGAAAAACCGAAGGGCAGAGACAGTATCGTGAGCGCCGGATGGGCCTGATAACAAGGAGGAGGGCATGACCGCTTTCGTTCGAGTGCTGATCGCTGTGTGCGCTGTTTGCATCGGCGCTGTCGCGCAGGCGCAGACCTATCCGTCAAAGCCGATTCGCTTTCTCGTCGGTTTCCCGCCAGGCGGAAGCAACGATATCGTCGCGCGGCTGCTCGCGCAGTCGCTCACGGAGACGATGGGACAGTCGCTCGTCGTCGAGAACCGTGGCGGTGCGAACACCGCCATCGCCACCGAGCTCCTGACCCGTGCAGCGCCCGATGGCTACACCATCATGATCAATGCCGCCGGGCACGCGACCAACCCCGCGCTCATGAAGTTGAGCTTCGACTCGGTGAAGGATTTCGCTTTCATCTCGCTGGTGGCAGAAGCGCACAACCTGCTCGTGGTGCACCCGTCGATCCCGGCGCATAACGTGAAAGAGCTGATCGCGTTCTCGAAGAAAAACCCGGGCCGGCTCAACTATGCGTCGGGCGGGACGGGCACCTCGGTGCATCTCTCCGGCGAATTGTTCCAGCACATGACCGGCGTGAAGTGGATCCACGTTCCGTACAAGGGGACGGGGCCGGCGGTGGTGGAGTTGATGGCGGGGCAGACGTCGATCATGTTTCCCAACATGCCGGGCGTCATCGGGTTCGCGCGCGCCGGGAAGCTCCGCGCGCTCGCCGTCACAGGTGCGAAGCGCTCGATTGCGGCGCCTGAAATTCCCACCGTGGCCGAGAGCGGCCTTCCGGGTTTCGAAGTCACGGCGTGGTTCGGTGTTTCGGCGCCGGCGCGAACCCCGCGTGCGGTGATCGACCGCCTGCACAGCGAAATCGTTCGTGCGCTGAAGAATCCCAACGTACGCGATCGGCTGCTCGCGACCGGCGCCGAGCCCATCGGCAGCACGTCCGAGGACTACACCGCGTTCGTGCAGAACGAGATCTCGAAGTGGGCGAAAGTGATCAAGGCGGCAGGAATCAAGGGGGAGTGAGAAACCCTGTGGATCGTTACAAGAGGAGGAAGAGCATGAAAAGAGCGGTATTCGCCGCATACCTGCTGGCTGCATCGGCGGGCGCAATTGCGCCTGTCGTGCAGGCTCAAACCTATCCCGCCAAAAGCATCCGCATCATCGGCCCGTCGTCGCCGGGCGGGGGCATCGATGCGAGCGGCCGCATTCTGGCCGCCGCGCTTACCCCGGCACTCGGGCAGCAGGTCGTGCTGGAAAACCGGCCGGGCGCGGGCGGCATCGTCGGGACCGAGATGGTCGCGAAAGCGCCGCCCGACGGTTACACGCTGATGCTCTCAGCTGCCGCCGCAATGGTGGTATTTCCTCACACGTTCAAGAAACTGCCTTACGACCCCGTGCGCGATTTCGCGCCGATCACGCTCGTCGCCAACTCCGAATACATTCTTGCGGTGCACCCGTCGCTGCCCGTGAGGACCGTGAAAGATCTGATCGCGCTGGCGCGTGCGCGTCCGGGCCAGATCGTATTCTCCTCGTCGGGCAACTTCGGTTTCCCCCACCTTGCCGGCGAGCTCCTGAAACAGCACGCGAAAATCGACATGCTGCACGTGCCGTACAAAGGCGGCGGTCCGGCGGCCATCGCGATCCTGAGCGGTGAAGTGTCGCTCATGTTCGGCACCGGCCCGACCGTCGTGCCGCACGCCAAGGCGGGCCGGTTGAGGCTGATCGCGACCGCCGGCACGCGGCGATCGAAAAGCCTGCCGGAGCTGCCGACCGTTGCCGAAACGCTGCCCGGCGTCGAAGTCAGTGCATGGTATGGATTGCTCGCGCCCGCCGGCACGCCGAAAGAAATTATCGCGAAGCTGCACGCGGAATCGGTGAAAGCCCTGGCCACACCCAAAGTGCAGCAGCAGATCGCGGCTGCCGGGGCCGAAGCCGCGTCGAGCACGCCGGAAGAATTCGCCACGCTGATCCGCACCGATCTTGCGCGCTGGGCCAAGGCGGTGAAAGCCACGGGCCTCCCGCCCGAATGACCGAGACATCCACGAGAAAATAGAGATGAGCGAACCCATCGAAGTGACCCGAATCCTCGCCGCCTACGTGGTCGGCGCGCGCCGCGAGGACGTGCCCGAAGGCGTGCGGCACGAAGCGAAGCGCGCGCTCATCAACTGGCTGGGCTGTGCAATCGGCACCGCACATCACGAGACGATCGACATCGCGCTCGCGGCCATCGCGCCTTTCGCCGGCGCGGCCCAGGCGCAGGTGCTCGGCCGCAGCGAGCGCCTCGACATCCTCAGCGCCGCATTCCTGAACGGCGTCAGCTCGCACGTGCTCGACTTCGACGACACGCACGAGAAAGCGATACACCCGAGTGCCCCGGTCTATCCCGCGCTGCTCGCGCTGGGGGAGTGGCGCCGCGTGAGCGGGGCTGACTTCATTCACGCATTCATCCTTGGGGTCGAAGTCGAGTGCCGTCTCGCGCTGTCGGTGATTCCGGATCACTACGACATCGGCTGGCACGTGACCGGTACGGCAGGCGTCTTCGGCGCCGCGGCTGCGGCAGGCAAGCTGCTCGGGCTCACCGAGCAGCAGATGACGTGGGCGCTCGGCATCGCCGCCACGCAGTCCGCGGGCCTGCGTGAAATGTTCGGCTCGATGTGCAAGAGCTTTCATCCCGGCGCGGCTGCGCGCAACGGCCTCACCGCGGCATTGCTCGCGCAGCGCGGCTTCACGAGCTCGGAGCGCGGCATCGAAGCCCCGCGTGGCTGGGCGAATGTGCTTTCGACGCGATTCGACGCTGCGCTCATCACCGAAGGGCTTGGCAGCACGTTCAAGCTCTCGCGCAACATGTACAAGCCTTATCCGTGCGGGCTCGTGGTGCACGCGGTGATCGACGGCTGCATCGAGCTCAAAGCGGCGCACGGCATCGAACCGGCGGACGTCGAGCGCGTCGACCTGCGGGTGAACCGGATGGTGCTCGAGCTCACGGGCAAGCAGAAACCCACCACCGGTCTCGAAGGAAAGTTCAGCGTTTATCACGGCGCGGCGATCGGGCTCATCTTCGGACGCGCCAACGAATCCGAATATGCCGACGAGGTGGTGCGCAATCCCGATGTCGTGGCTTTGCGCGACCGGGTACGAGCGACGACCGACCCTGCGGTGAAAAGTTACCTGGAGGCCTACGTCAGCATCACGATGCGCGACGGGCGTGTACTCGAGCGGCACGTGCCGCATGCGCGGGGCACGCTGCAGCGTCCGATGAGCGACGCGGACCTTGAAAGCAAATTCAGCGCGCTGGTCGAGCCGGTGCTGCCGGCGCAACGTATTGCCGAGCTGACGCGGCTTTGCTGGGGCGCCGAAGAATTGCCGGACATCGGTTCGATTGCCCGCGCCGCTGCACAGCGTTAGACCCGGCCGGCACGCTCGCTCCACGAGTCGAGGGCACGTAAGCCCACCGTGTATTGGTATAAATGAGGCCGTACCAGCCATCGCAACGGAAAACCAAGGGAGAACCCGATGACTTACGAAGCGCAATTAGCCGAGACCATCCACCTGCGCGGCCACAAAGGCGACACGATCGATGCCTACATGGCGAGACCGCTCGGCGCCGGGCCGTTTCCGGGTGTCGTCGTCATTCACCACATGCCGGGCTGGGACGGGTCGCACAAGGAAATCGCGCGCCGCTTCGCACACCATGGCTACGTCGCCATCCTGCCCAATCTGCAGTTCCGCGAAGGCAAGGCGACGCCCGAGGAGAACAGCGCGAGCGTGCGCGCCGCCGGCGGCATGCCGGACGATCGCACCATGGGCGACGTGCAGGCGTCTATCGATTACCTGCGCAGCCTGCCTTATCTGAACGGCAAGGTCGGCGTCATCGGCTATTGCTCGGGTGGGCGCCAGGCTTATCTCGCGGCATGCACGCTGAAAGGCATCGATGCGGCGATCGCGTGCTACGGCGGCGGCGTGGCGGCGAAGCCCGAAGAGCTGACCGAGCGGCAACCCGTTGCGCCGATCGAGCTGACGAAGGATCTGCAGTGCCCGCTGCTCGGCCTGTTCGGCATCGAGGACACGCGCCCTTCGCCTGAAGACGCGAAAAAAACCGAGGAAGCCCTGAAGCAACACCGCAAGATCTACGAGTTCCACACCTACGAGAACGCGTGGCACGCGTTCTTTGCCGTCGACCGCCCTCAGTACCGGGTGCACGCCGCGATCGACGGATGGAAAAAAGTGTTCGGCTGGTTCGGAAAATATCTGCGCTGACTGGTGGTGCGTCCTACACGATCGCGACGAAGTTTTAGGGATGAGCCGCCTGTTGAGGCTCGGGGCGACTCGACTTGGACCAGTGTGTGGCGGGTGAGGTCGTTCATCTTTCGACTTCGCACGGCTACGCTCAAGACGAACGGGTGGATGATAGGGCGCAGTGAAAGCTGGCCCCGAGATGCATGTCGAACGGCACTGGGCGCAATCCGTTATGTATCAGGCTGCGGCGGTTTTTCTGAAAACCGTCATCGCAATCACGGTTGCCAGTCGATCGGTGATCTCCCAGTGACGCTCTGATCAACCTCATCGTCATGCTGGCGCACGCCGGCATCCATTGTTAACGTCCTGATCGAAATGGATTCTGGCTTTTCGCCAGAATGACGCTGACGGGTCCACCAGGACTTATTCAGAGGTGCCCTAGATGTCCAGGCGGTACACGCGCGCTGCGGTGTCGTGATACATCGCCGCCTTCTCGGCTGGCGTGCAGCTCTGCGTAATCCGCTTCATCGCGTTCCACAACACCCCGTAGCCGCACGATTGCTTGTCCACCGGGAAGTTGCTCTCCATCATGCAGCGGGCCGGTCCGAACGCCTCGATGCACGCCTCGACG
>JBKJKJ010000423.1:0-4761 GCA_046597455.1 Burkholderiales bacterium | reverse complement strand
TGAGAACAACTGGCGGCAGTGGCCGTCCCCTCATGTCTGTCTCCCAGTGATGACATTACTATGAGACAGATGAGATGCATATTAGTTGTACGAATTAAAGACTCAGGACACTAGGATCTTGTCGGACTTGCGATGCGACAAGCTCCTTGTGCAAAACCGGCCGGCCGAATTGAAGTCGAAAACATGGTTTTGAGGCTTTTTTAAATGATAGCTTGTGGACACCCGGCCGGTTTTGCTTTTAGCAGCCTGTCCCGACTGGTAAGTCCGACAGGCTGCTGGCGCGAGGAGACGACATGGACCTTTCACTGAACGATACCCAGCAACTCATCCAGGATTCGGCGCGCGATTTCGTGCGCGGCGCGTGCGGGCGCGACGCACTGCTCAAGCTTGACCGCAATCCTGCGGCGCTGATGGACGGCCTCTGGCGCCAGATGTCGGACCTCGGGTGGACCGGCATGGCGATTCCCGAGCAGTACGGCGGAACGGGTAACACCATGACCGACGTGGCCGTGTTGTTCGAAGAGCTCGGCACGGGTCCGGTTCCCGGCCCGCTCTTTTCGTCAGCGGTTTTGTGCGCACGGGTTCTGCTCGAAGGCGGGAGCGAAAGCACCCGGGCGGCATGGCTGCCGCGGATTGCGAGCGGCGAACGCGTCTTCGCCCTTGCGCTGACCGAAGCGCACTACGGCTGGTCGGCGGACAGCATCCGTCTCGAGGCGCGCAGCGAGGGCGGCGATTTCGTGCTGACCGGAACCAAGGTGTTCGTCCACGACGCCCTGTATGCGTCCGACCTGCTGGTCGCGGCACGTATCGCAGGCGGCGCGGGTATCAGCCTTTTTCGTGTCGAGGCGAAAGCGCCGGGTGTCGCCGTTCGCACACTGGAGGGTTTCCTGACAGGAATCTGCGAAGTGACCTTGGAGAACGTGCGGGTAAGCGGCGGCGATCTCATCGGTGCCACAGGCGCTGCGGGCGATATGCTGGCGCGCGCGACGCTGGGCGTGACCCCCGTGCTATGCGCTTACAAGGTCGGCGGATGCAGGACAGTCTTCGACCTGTCGGTGAACTATGCGCGCGAACGCACGCAGTTCGGACAGATCATCGGGCGCTTCCAGCGCGTGCAGGATCACATCATCCATATGGTCAACTATCTCGACGCCGCCCGGTGGACGACCTACGAGGCGCTATGGAAACTCGACAGTGGCGCTGATGCGGCCGCGAGCATCCACGTCGCCAAGTCGGTAGCTTCGGAAAGTTACCTGCGCGCGTGCGATTTCGCGCACGAAGTGCACGCCGGGATCGGCGTCGTACGTGAGTATGGCCTGACGCTGCATACCAAGATGTCGCGTTCGCTCTATCACTGCCTCGGCGCGCCCAAGGTGCATCGCAAACATCTGGAAAGCGTGCTCAAGCTGCTGCCGGCCTGAGGCGGCGGATGCTGGGGGATTGCGGCGGGCTTTACCACGGTCAAAACGAACGGAGTTTTAAAGCGAACTCACGAATCAGAAGACGAGCGAGGCGATTCTTCAGCTGCAGCAGGCGCGAACATGCCTTTCGCTACCAGTCGCAAATGCTGAATGAACGGTCCCACCACCGCGCTGGTCGTCCGATTCTTGAGTGTAACGACGCCGACCAATCGCGGTGGCCCGCCGATGTCGATCGGCAAGGCTTGTAGAGACCACTGCCTTGCGTGCTGCTGCATAACGAAGCTTGGCAGCACCGAAAGGAACCGGCCCGTCGCGAGCAGATGATTGCGTATCAGAACGGAAGTGGCCGTAATCCGCCGCGCCGGCAGCTCCAGCCCGTGCCGCCCGAATGCCTCCGAGATCAGCGTCGTGACCATGCGGCTCGGCGACAGGACCCAGGGCTCATTGACCAGCTCCGCAAGGGACGCGACGTGACGCCGCGCCCACGGGCTGTTTGCGCCGGTCACCACGAGCTCCCGCTCGTCGTCGAACAGATTCTCGATGGCGAGATCATCGTCCTGGACCGATGCAGGCAGGCGCGCCACGACCAGATCGATCCTGCGCGCTCTCAAATCGCGGAATTCATGTGTCGAGGCGCCGGCCTGGACGTTGACGACGACCTTCGGGTACTCGCGCGCGAAACTGTCGATCACCGCCGGCAGGTAGGCAGCTGCCAGCAGCTCCTGCGACGCCAGGCGGATTTCTCCGACCGATGGATCTGCCAGGTGTTCGATATCGCGGATGCCTTGGCGCAACTCGTCGAACGCGACGCTGCCGCGTTTGAGCAGCGCGCGGGCGTAGATGGTCGGCTCGACGCCCTGGGAGCTTCGGTCCAGTAGCCTGACGCGCAGCGCGTGCTCCAGGTCCGAGACGAATTTAGATACCGCGGGCTGAGACATGCCGAGATGCCGCGCTGCGCTGGCCATGCTGCCCCATCGCACGACTGCCGCAAGAACGTTGAGATCGCGAAGTTTGAGGCGCCGCCCGGGTGCGCTCTCCCAATAATCGTTGGGGTCCTCCATAGCAATTCCTGATACCCCTATCACGTAATCGAGTGTTCCTTTTTATACTGGAGTCCGGTTACTGTCACATGTAATCGGTCCCAAAGCGTGTCATGACAGGTAGTCGCCGGGTGTACTGCAGGACGATGCGTTCGCTCAAGCGTGGCCCCGACAACCCCTGCGCATCGACATGATGTTCGCGTCGCGCAGAGTGCGAATGTCCAAGCGCACATTCTCGTGCGTTGGACCACGATCGCGCCAAAGCGCATCGGAGAGCCGTTGCAAAGGGGGCTTTATGTTCGTAAAGATGGCGCAATTGATCGGGCTGGCGTCAGCCAGCGTGTGCTGCGCGTTTGCCGCTTCGTCGCCCGAGAAGTATCCCGCCAGGCCGATTCGCATCATCGTCCCTTTCACCGCAAGCGCCAACGTTCTGCCACGTGCGCTTGCGACGAAGTTGTCGGAGCAGATGGGCCAGTCCGTGATCGTCGAAAACAGGCCGGGTGCTAGTGGACAGATCGGACTACAGCTCGTCCGGAATGCCGTGCCCGATGGCTATACGCTGGCCGTGGCGCAGGCCGGCACGATGGTGGTGAATCGCACCGGCGGGCGTGCCCCGGACGCTCGTATCGCGCCTCAATAACGAAATCAATCAGGCCATCAGATCCCCCGATGTCGCTGAAAAGCTCCACGCGTTCGGATACACGATCGTCGCCGAATCACCGGAGTTCTTCCGTGATCTATTGAAGGCAGAACACGAGAAGTATCGTCAGCTCGTGCAGCAGAGCGGGTTTCAGCCGCAGTAGCTGCTACTGGTCGAAAGTCGATCCGAACAACAAACATAAAGGGGAATATCGATGCGCGGAAGGCTCGCAGTTCTTGTCCTGATGCTCTCGTGGTCAGCGGCGCTTCATGCAGGTCCGAAAGAAGATGCGCTGGCCGCCTACGACAGTTTCTTCACGCGGTTCACCACAGGCAATTATGAGCAGATCATCGCGCTCTTCGCGCCGGACGCGCTGTTCTACGGCACGAGCTCGCCGGAGCTGGTGACCTCGATCGAAGGCGTACGCGCGTATTTCACCAGAGCGCTGACGGGGACGGCGATCGTCAAGGCGACGCCGCAGGGCGCCACTGCGCTGGTGCTCTCCGACACCGCCGTCGCAATCTCGGGGAAGTGGCAGCTCGAAAGAACGGCGGACGGCAACACGGTCGCGAATCCGCCGGCGCGAGTCACGGTGGTGATGCAGAAGCGCGGCGATCGCTGGATGATCGCGCAGTTCCACAACTCGCGCATGCCGAACCCGCCGCCGACGACGCGGTAGTGTATCGCGGGCGCGGGGCTACCTGAGCGGTCCCCTGCGGAGTTGGTCAGCGGCGGCCCGCGCTTGTTTCCGAGTGGTTCGTTCACGTTATCCGGAATATTCCGAGTCCCTGGAGCCGGCGCGCAGGACTGCGCGTATCTCACCAGCGACGGGGGCGAATGCTGGGAGCGTCTCGGGGATAGCGATCCCTGATACCCGTATCACGGGATAGGGCGTTCCTTCTATGCCGGCCATCGGTTACTGTCACAGGTAATCGATCCGGGAGCGCGTCATGACAGCAAATCGCCGGCAAGTACTGGAGCTCGTAGCGGTCGCACTTCTTTCTCTGTCTTTGCAAGGCGTCGGGCTCGCTCAGACCTATCCGAGCCGGCCGCTGCGCATCGTTGTGATGTTTCCGCCGGGCAGTAGCGCGGATATCGCGGCGCGCACCCTCGGAAGCCGGCTTACAGAGCAGCTTGCGCAGCCGATCATCATAGACAATCGGCCCGGCGGAACCGGAATCATCGCTGTCGAATTCGCGAAGAATGCCGCGCCCGATGGCTACACGCTCTTGATGACGGGAGTCACCGCGTTCTCGTTGCTGCCTGCGCTCAAAGCGAAGCTTTCCTACGATCCCGACAAAGACTTCATACCGCTGTCGCGCATCGCATCCGTCAACAACGTGGTGGCGGTTCACCCATCGCTCGGGGTCAGCTCGGTCGCGGCGCTGGTGAGTCTGGCGAAAGCGCACCCGGGTGAGCTCAATTTCGGATCGTCGGGTAACGGATCGGGGCAACACCTTGCCGGCGCGCTGTTCAATCTGTTGGCGCATGTGCGCACCGTGCACGTGCCGTACAAGGGCTCCGTCCTCGCGCTCAACGAGCTGATCTCCGGGCAGATCCAGTTCATCGTGACCTCTCCGCTGATCGTAATGCCCCACGCACGGAGCGGACGGCTGCGTGTCATAGCGACCACTGGCGCGAAGCGCGACCCGCTTCTGCC
>JBKJKJ010000291.1:0-4665 GCA_046597455.1 Burkholderiales bacterium | reverse complement strand
GGGCGTACGACACTCGGAAGATTTAATGCATGCGAGGTGGAACAATGAAAACCGTGACGCTTGACGTTCGCGCACCTTCTGAAGCGATGGCGGATTTCACGAATGCCTGGAAGACTTCCAAGGCACAGAAATCGGCCAGGATCAGCTTCGCGACACCCGAATTGCTCTGGAAGGTCCTGACCGCCAAGCGCTGGGAATTGCTCAAAGCGCTTTGCGGCGCCGGACCAGTTTCCATCCGGGAAGCTGCGCGACGTGTCGACCGTGATGTGAAGGCGGTACACGGCGACGTCACGGCATTACTCAATGCCGGGGTACTGGAGCGTGTCGAGGGAGGAGAAATCGTTTTTCCATTCGAAGCGGTGAAAGTAGAGTTTCTCTTGCAAGCGGCCTAGAGCTCCACGTTACACATCGAGACTTTGGCTGACCTCAGGGATATCTACGGCGTAAAGATCTAAGTATAAATCTGCCCCCTTTTCTCTTCGGATCGCTCCGACACTGCCTCTGGTTGCGCCCGGCATGCAATTGTCGAATACTCGCGGTACGACGCCCGCGGGCCGCAAAGCGAGTTAATTTCGCTTGTCGATGACGATGCGGCTCCGATGGCCCGATGAATGCCAAGACCCACACCCATGGAGGAAGATCGATGTCATTCTACCGAGGCATGAGCTGCGAGAACGTGACCATCAAAGGCGACAAAGGAACGCCGATAACGGCTTATGTGGCAAAACCATCAGGTGCTGGCCCATTTCCAGGTGTCGTGCTTATCCACCATCTCCCGGGCTGGAGCGAACTCTACATCGAGACGACGCGCAGGTTCGCGCATCACGGCTATCTCGCGATCTGCGCCAACCTCTACGAGCGCGAGGGTGGCGGCAGCGACGGCAACCCTGACGACGTCGCCGCGAAGGTACGCGCCGAGGGCGGCATCGCCGACTCGCAGATGGTCGGCGACACTGAAGCCGCCGTGAAGTGGATGCGCGCGCAGCCCGAAAACAACGGCAAGGTCGGCCTGATCGGCTCCTGCTCGGGCGGTCGGCACGCCTTCATCTATGCCTGCCAGAAGAAAGACGTCGATGCCGTCGTCGAACAATGGGGCGGCGGCGTGGTGATGAGCAAGGAGGAGCTCAATGCCAAGAAGCCTGTCGCGCCCATCGACATGACGAAGGACCTCAGTTGCCCGCTGCTCGGCCTGTTCGGCAACGACGACCGCGCACCCAGCCCCGAGCAGGTGAACCAGCACGAGGCCGAATTGAAGAAGCAAGGCAAGGACTACGAGTTCCACCGCTACGACGGCGCCGGCCACGGCTTCTTCTACTGGCACCGGCCGCTCTATCGGCCCGAGCAGGCAATGGATGGCTGGAGCAAGATATTCGCGTTCTTCGGCAAACACCTGGCGAAGTAGGAGGTTCGGATATGTGTACGTCCATCATCGAGATCACGCGCGCGGAGGGCATGGCGAAGCGCGGGGACGAATGGTTCCCGCTATCGCAGGCGGTGGTCGCCTATGACCACGCGCGCCATGCGCCTCTGGGCGACGTCATCACGCTCGACTTCATCAACACGAACCTCGATCCCGGTGCGCGGGCGGGGATCGAGCTGACGCTGGAGACGGCCAAGGCGCTGCGCGCGGCTCTCGACCGGGCGATTACCGCCGCCGAGTTCGAGGAGGCAGAAGTGCGGGGCAAGGGGGCCGTGCTCAGCGTCGTTCGAGCTGCGTGACGAGTCAGCGGCGGGCACTCCAGGCCGAGGCGTGTATCGGGTACCTGGTGTGACCGCGGTCTACGACATGTTCACGCCCAACGTGGGGTTATCGTCGCACTGTCGCACCGCGATGCGGTAAGTGACACGCTGCCTTGATCAGGCCGCGGCGGACAACACGGTTTGCTCAGCATTCACGCATTGTTTGGACGCGTGGAGATGTGTAATCCGCAAATATTCGCAATGCGCATTCTGCGCTCTCGTTCCTTTGCGACGGCAGGAGAGTAAATCTATCCCCTTTCCCTATGTGCCCCTCACGCCCCGATTCGACCGAAGTGCGCTACGAATCTAATCCGGTGGACAGGCGATGGCGATCTACTGGCTTGTGCCAGCCGCATCGAATTGAATCCGGTTCGCGCCAGCGATGGTTGCCACCGGCCCGGCCCGATTCGTGGGACAGGTCGAAACGATACTCGGGAAAAGGATCGAGAATCGATCACGACGCAGACCATCGAAAAGCACGCAGCTGCGACATGCGACGGCAGGAAAATAAATTTGTCTCGTTTTCTTCCGGGAGAAATTGAGGACTTGAGGAATTGCAATGAAGATCGCCAGCACCAAGCCGTTTCGACTCAGACCTTACCGCGTCTCGGCGATGGTCGAAGACAATGCCGCAGTCAGCGAGCGTGCATTGCCCGGCGCGCTTCCAGTCGGCCGAGCGATATTGAAATCCGCTGCCGCCGGCGGCTCCCTGATCGTCGCCACTCCATCTTCCGATGGGTCCGCAACGTCAAACACGGTTGACTACTGGAAGCTGGCAAAGGGGGTCGGCGTGATCGCCGGCGAAACCCTGACGGGCAAGGCGGTAGCCAAGTCCGCCTGGCAACTCAGCGCCATGAGCTCGACCACCTCGGCAGACGAGCTCGCGAAGACCCTCATCAGCAACCATATCGCGCCCGACAACGCAAAGGCCATCGCAGACAACGCCCTCCAGGTGCTCCACGACCCCATCTCCAAGGGTATTCTGATTTCGATTTCGGCAGGCGCAGCAACTTTTCATCGTTGTCCAACGCACCAATCTGTCAACGGGCAGGAAGTGGGCCATCATCGGTGGAATGGCCGCACTCGCCGGAGTCATATTTGCGGTCTTGTACCAGCTCCAAGTCGTCGCCTGATGACGGCTCACGCCTCGCTCACGCGGAACGGCAACGTCCCGCCGTTTGGGCAGCCAAGGAGGACGATCCACCATGCGCACTTTCGCACGGAAACCAACGACCCGACCCCCAACGCGCTCTGATCATGGTTTTCGCCGCATGCCTGAAGCGCGGCAGTCAACTGCGCGCGCTCGGCGCACTCCGACGCTCAGTTCTCCCGGCGACATGTTCGAGCAGGAGGCGGACCGCGTCGCGGACGAGGTGATGCGCATGCCCGAGCCGCAACTACAACGCGCGTGCGCGTGCGGTGGCGGATGCCCCAGGTGCAGGAGCGATAGCCAATCGCCGGGACGAACCCTATCGCCGACCGAGCCGGACCGAACCTCCGGTACTGCCGACTCTGCCGGGCTGCCTGTCGTCGACGAAGTCCTTGGGAGGACAGGCCACCCTTTGGAAGCGTCGACGAGAACATTCATGGAGTCACGTTTCGGCGTCGATTTCAGTCGCGTGCGGCTGCATACCGACTCGCTGGCGGCTGAATCGGCGAAGGCCATCGGCGCTCGTGCGTTTACGGTACGAAACAGCATCGTCTTCGGGCCTGCGCAGTCCACGCCCGGATCGAAAGCGAGCCAGCGGTTGCTGGCGCATGAATTGACCCATGTCGTTCAGCAGAACCGGTCAGGCGTTGCTTCGACTTCAACGCCGCCCTCGATTCAGCGGCAAGTCGACGGTTCAGAAGAAAGCACGTCCCCACCAAGCACTCGCACCGGGGGTGCGTCGCTGAGCCGCGAATACATCGAAGTGGCCTGCGGCGTCATCGCTGAAATCCAGACAGCGGTCGAGGCAGGCCAGACCTGGCATTTCGAGGATGAGTTTTTGCTCCAGGGTGAGGAATGGCTCAGCGTCCAGCAACCCACGCTTGTGGATGAGCGAAGAGACGCGTTGCGGGAACTGGTAAGCGGCCTCGACCAGATCATCCAGGAACTTGAATCGGGTGAACTGATGCCTACCGACCCTGTGGGCCGGGAAGCAATTGCAGACCTCTGGGCGGCGCGCAACCCGACGTCCACCCAGGCACTGGCGCAACGGTGGGCCCCGGTTTTTCAACACAGCCGCGTGCCCAGCGGGGAACTCCGGGACGATTTCCCTTCGCTCGATTCATACATTATTTCGCATCCAGGCTCGCCGCCCGGGATGCTGAGGTCTGCTGCTTTTCCGACGTGGTGGGTGCTGGGCTGCCATGCACTCGATCAACCCGAACCACCTTCGCAGGCAGGCGGGCAAGGCACTGCCCGCGAGCTGGGACTTTCCGACGACAGGGTCGTTTATCTCACCGGACTCGACCGCGACGCCTGGGATTGGGAGCCTCGAGGCGGGCCCTACCCTGCGGCCCTGGGTCCCGTCTACGATTGGCAGACGGATGACGCAGGTCATGTGTTCATCATGGTGGATGGTCAGCGGCGGTATCTGCTCAGAAACGGACGGCTGCAAGATCGAAGGTAACGCGCGCCATCAGGGCCGCGCCAATATCCAAGCGGCGGTCGCGCAATCCGGTATCGTGATCACGACGGGCGCACGCTGGTAATCTCTAGCTCAGAGAACACGCGAAGACAGTCATGTACATCCCCAAGCATTTCGAAGAGCCCAGGGTCGAGGTCATGCACGAGCTTATCCGTGCCCGTCCGCTGGCAACGCTGGTCACGCTGTCGTCGGGCGGATTGAACGCGAATCACATTCCGCCCGACGACAGCGTGACCAGCGTTGCCAGCGGACGGGCACGGATAAGCTCGTGCATGACCTCGACCCTGGGCTC
>JBKJKJ010000288.1:0-14141 GCA_046597455.1 Burkholderiales bacterium | reverse complement strand
CACAGCGAGTCGGGTCGGATCAGCGTTTGGCAAAGTCGTTTTCCAGCACGACGCGATAGCGCGCTTTGCCCGCGCGCAGGTGTTCGATGGCGTCGTTCACGCGGGACATGGGAAAGTGTTCCGTCACCGGCGCGATGTCGTGACGGGCGCAGAAATCGAGCATGGTCGCAACGGTGGCGGGGCTGCCGAGGGGCGAGGCCGATATCGATCGCTGCGCCATCAGCAGCGACATCACCGAAACCGGAATCGGCTCGAGCACCGCACCGACGAGCGCCAGGCGGCCTTTGGGGGCGAGGGTGTCGACGACCGCCTGCCAGTCGAGCGGGACAGCGACGGTCGATAGCACGAAGTCCAGCGATCCTGCGATTTTCTTCATCGACTCGGGGTCGCGCGAATTCACGATCTCGTGGGCGCCCAGTTTCTGCGCCGCCTCCCGCTTGGACTCGCTTGACGTGAAAGCGTGGACCTCGCAGCCCCATTTGCTGAGGAACTGTAGCGCCATGTGCCCGAGGCCACCGATGCCGATGACGCCCACGCGGTGAGTCGGTTTCACGCCGAACTGATCGAGCGGATTGAATACCGTGACCCTACCGCAAAAAAGCGGACCGGCTTTGGTTGCATCGACGCCGTCGGGCAGCGCGACCGCCCACTCCCAGTTGCAGCGCACGCGCTCGGCGAACCCACCATGGCGCTGGATGATGGTCGACTCGGCAGTGCTGCACAGATTGTGGTCGCCCGACATGCACTGGCGGCAGGCTTTGCAGCTGCCCGAGAGCCACCCCAGGCCTACACGCTGTCCGACCCGCACGTTACGCACCTGCTCGCCGACGGCCGTTACCGTGCCCACCACCTCATGGCCCGCGACGAGCGGGTACACGCTCTGACCCCATTCGTTGTCGAGCATCGACAGGTCGGAGTGACAGATGCCGCAGTATTCCACGGCAATCTCTACCTGCTCGGTGCGCAACGGGCCGGGATCGTATTCGAAAGGCTGTAAAGGGGCGCCCGCTGCCGGGGCGGCGTAGGCTTTGACGGTGGGCATGGCGGAATCTCCGACTGCATAAAGAACACCGACGACGCAGGCCGTGTTCCCGCCGTGTTACCGCGATGGTCCCGCGATGTTCCCAAGTTGGACGCCACACCGAAGCGTGGCGGGCGCGTCATTTGCTACAAGTTCCGCCATGTTCGGATCCAGCAAAACAGAGCCTGTCGCGGAGCACGAGGCGAGCGACGAAATCGACCGCGTTTATCACGACATCCGTCAGGTGATGCGCGTCAGCGGCATCAATCTCAATTTCAGGACGTGGGCGGCGTTCGGCCGGTCGTTTCCGCTGCTGTGGGAAGCGATCCGGGAAAACGCGGGCACGTATGCGTTCGAGGACGCGGCGGATCGTCTACGCGCCGACGCGGTGCGCGGGGCGCTGCAGTTGCCGGCGGCACGCGCCACTACTGCCGTCGCACTCGGGCCGAGCCAGCACTATCAGATCGGTGCGGCGCTCGCCCTTTACCACTACATCAACCCGAAACTGCTCCTGCTCACGGCGGCGGTAAGGATTGCGCTGGACGATGCCGGCATTCCCGGTTCACCGAGCGCCGACACCCGCCGCTTGCCGAGAGGCGTCCCCGCGCGCATGTACCCCATGGAAATGGTTCCCGAGCCTCCCAACGACCCGATCGTGCAGCAGACTTTCGACGACATCAGGCAAACACTCACGCTCGACTCGGTCAACAGCGACTATCGCACGCTCGCGCTGTGGCCCGATTACCTGGCGGCGGCCTGGGCGGGCCTGAAACCCGTGGTTACCAGTGCCGAATATGAGACGCTTGCAGCGGATATCGGGCGCCACGCCGTCGAGTTGGCGCGCGGGCTGCCGAGCCGGGTGAAGTTCACACGGCTCGATATCGCATCGGTCGGTGATGACGACGACAGCTTCGTGCGCGTTACGCAGCAGTTCGAGCGCGTCCTGCCGCCGCTCATCATCAACATCGCGTTGCTCACGCTGGACGGAACCTCTGCGGACGTTTGCATGCAGTCGCCTTTCCCCGTGGCGCCGTCACAGGATGCGCGCGCATGAAGTGGCGGGAATACCAATCGCTGCAGAAGGTTGCGGAGCTCGGCGAGCAGTTCGTGAGCTATGTCGACGAAGGCTCGGGCGACCCTTTGGTGCTCATACATGGCATACCCACCTGGGGCTACCTGTGGCACCGCTGGATCGCGGCGTTCTCTCCCGTGCGCCGGGTGCTGATTCCCGACCTGCTCGGTTTCGGCTACTCCGACCGCAGCGATCGTTTCGACCGATCCATCGCGCGGCAGGCCGAGATGATCGATGCATGGATGGAGCAGCTCGGCATCGCGCGCGCGACGATCGTCGCGCACGACATCGGCGGCGGCGTTGCATTGAGGCTCGCCACGCTGTTTCCGGAGCGCGTGGGCCGTCTTTGCGTCATGAACACCGTGTGCTACGACTCGTGGCCGATCGAAATGATGCTCCAGTTCGGTCATCCCGAAGCCAATCGCAAGATGTCCGCCGGCACCGCGATGACGATGCTCAAGCAGGCCCTGAAGATGGGCTTCGCCGCGTCGCCTGACGACGATGTGCTCAGCGGACTGCTCGCGCCTTATTCGACGGAGGTCGGCAAGCTGTCGCTGATCCGCAATGCGGCGGCGCTCAATACCAATCTCACGACTGAAATCACGCCGCTGCTCTCGGGCATTTCGGTACCCACGCTGATCCTCTGGGGGGAAGACGACCGCTTCCAGCTCGTAAAGTATGCAGAACGGCTTGCTTCCGACATTCCCGATGCCCGGCTGGTTCGCGTGAGCGACGCGCGGCACTTCATCATGCTGGATCGGCCGGATGAGGTCGAGCAGCACGTCGTCAACTTTCTGTAACCGGTGGCGATGGCGGCGTGGGCCGGGGCTCCGGCCGGATGGAAATATGTCGGCGATGGCGATCCGGTTAAATTCGCCCCAGGTACGCAGGACTTTTGATTTGCACGACGTTGCGGCTCTGCCGCGCTCTCCCTTAAGGCAGGAAGGACGGCATGGCCCCTCTCGCACCTCACCCCCAGTGCCCGACCGGTATCGCCGGTCTCGACGATGTTCTGTATGGCGGGCTCCCTCGTGACCGGCTGTACCTGGTAGACGGCAATCCCGGCGTCGGAAAGACGACGCTGGCTCTGCAGTTCCTGCTCGAAGGCGTCCGGCGCGGCGAGCAGTGTCTCTACGTCACGCTTTCGGAGACCAAGACCGAGCTCGATGTCGTCGCGCAATCTCACGGCTGGTCGCTCGACGGCATTTCGATCATAGAGCTGTCTCAGATCGAGCATTCGCTCACGTCGAAGTCACAGAACACGCTCTTCCAGCCTGCCGAAGTCGAGTTGAACAACCTCAGCGCGCTGCTGCTCCAGCGTATTGCCGAGTTGCAGCCGGTGCGCCTGGTGCTCGACTCCCTTTCCGAGATGCGGCTGCTCGCGCAGAATCCGCTGCGCTATCGGCGACAGATCCTCACCTTCAAGCAGCGCTTTTCGGCGATCCGCTGCACAGTCCTGCTGCTCGACGACCGCAGCGCGGTCGGTCCCGACGTCCAGGTGCAAAGCATCGTTCACGGCATGTTGTCGATGTCGGTCATTCCGTTGAAATTCGGCATCAACCGGCGTTACCTCAGCGTGACGAAGCTTCGCGGCGCGCGGTTCGTCGAAGGTAATCACGATTATGTGATCAACCGTGGCGGACTCGCGCTGTTTCCGCGGCTCGTCGCATCCAACTACCCGGTCAATGTCGACAACGGGATCCTGTCGAGCGGCAATCCGGAGCTCGACGCGCTAATCGGCGGCGGTCTCGATGCCGGGACCAGCAACCTTCTGATGGGGCCCGCAGGGAGCGCCAAATCGACCGTCGCCAGCCTTTTCGTGCATGCCGCGGCGTCACGCGGGGAGAAAGTCATGTATTTCGCTTTCGACGAAAGCGTGCACACGCTGTTCAAGCGCACCCGGGCGATGGGCCTGGATCTCGAGAAACACATCGAATCCGGCACGCTGACGGTGCAGCAACTCGACCCTGCCGAAATTGCGCCCGGCGAGCTCGCCCACAGGATCGTGGAGTGCGTCGAGCGCCACCGTACGCGTTTGATTGTCCTCGACAGCCTGAACGGATACGCCAACGCGATGCCGCAGGAAGACTACATCAATCTCCATCTGCACGAGCTCCTGAGCTATCTCAACCAGCGCGGCGTCGTCACGATCATGACGCTCGCGCAGCAGGGTCTCATCGGACCCATGGGGGTGCCCGTCGACGTGAGCTACCTTGCCGACACCGTGATACTCACCCGCTATTTCGAGGCGCGAGGCTCGGTGAGGAAGGCGATATCGATCATCAAGAAACGCAGCGGCTCGCATGAATCGACCATACGCGAGCTCGAAATGACCCCTGCGGGCATACGCATCGGCAAGGCCCTGAGCGAATTCGAAGGCGTGCTGACCGGCGTGCCGAAGTTCGTGGGCGGCGGTAGCCAAGTCATGAGCGGGATGGAATAGCGGCTCGCTCACAAGTGGTCTCCCCGACAGTAGTGATCGTTACGCCGAGCGAAACCGACGGGAAAGTCGCGCTCTCCGTCCTGCGAGATGCGGGTATTGCCGGGCGTGTCTGCCTTTCGCTTGCCGAATTCTCGGGACTGACGCCGACGACCATCGGCTGCGCCGTGCTGGTGGAGGAGGCGCTCGTCCACCCTGAGATCGACGATTTTCTGGGGGCCCTCGCTGCGCAGCCGCCGTGGTCGGATTTGCCCCTGGTGCTGCTGGCCAGCCAGGGGGCGGCCCTCGGCGCATTGGTCGAGCGTGTGTTCCCGGAATCCGGAAACGTCGCGGTGCTCGAACGTCCGATGAATCCCGTGTCACTGGTCTCGGCGGTGCGCGTGGGACTGCGGGCGCGCCAGCGGCAGTTCCAGGTGCGCGAGCTCCTGGATCAGCGGGCGGATGCGCTGCGGCTGCGCGACGAATTTCTCGCAATGCTCAGCCACGAGCTTCGCAATCCGCTCGCGCCGATGCGTAACGCCGTGTACCTCATGAAGCGCCTGGCGATCGACGACGAGCTGTTCGTCAAGACGCGCAACCTGATCGATCGTCAGGTCACACATATGGCGCACATCGTGGACGACCTGCTCGACGTGTCCCGGCTCGAACTGGGCAAAGTGCAGTTGCAGAAGCGCGAGCTCGACCTGAACGCCGCTGTTGCCGTTGCGACCGATGCCTGCTCGGCGCTCATCAGCCAGCGCGGTCACACCCTGCAGGTGAAATTGGCCGACGAGCCCCTGTACGTGCTCGCCGATCCGGTTCGCATCGAGCAGATCATTGGCAATCTGATGGCCAACGCGGCGAAATTCACGCCCGAAGGCGGAGCGATCGTTGTCGAAGCGTACGGCGACGCCGGGACGGCGACGCTGAGCGTGCGCGACAGCGGCGTGGGCATACCGCCGGCGATGCTGGCCTCGGTGTTCGATCTATTCACGAAGGACGCCACGACGCTCGAGCGTTCCCAGGGCGGTCTCGGAATCGGGCTGACCATCGTGAAACGTCTCGTCGAGCTTCACGGGGGTACCATCCGCGCGGTGAGCGAGGGACGCGATCGCGGCGCGCAGTTCATCGTGTGCTTCCCGCGCCATATCGAGGATCGGAGTCTGGAACTGCCTATCGCGGTGCAAAGCGCAGAGGCGCAGAGCAGGCGCGTGCTGGTGATCGAGGACAATCCCGATATTCGCGAAACGCTAGGCCTGCTGCTGACGATGTGGGGCCACGGGGTCGACTATGCGGATTCCGGTCCTGCGGGGCTCGAGCGTGCGGCGCACATCCAGCCCGACGTCGCGCTGATCGACATCGGATTGCCCGGGCTCAGCGGTTATGAAGTCGCTCGGCATATCCGCAGCCTGGAGGCGCAGTGGGCCCGCGACGTGAAGCTCGTCGCGCTCACCGGCTACGGGCGGGAGGCCGACCGCGAGAAAGCCCTGGCGTCGGGCTTCGATTTCCATCTCGTGAAACCGGTGGATCCCGAAATTCTGGCGAAGACGTTGCAGATCCGCTAGCAGTCTGTCGGACTTACCAGTCGGGGCAGGCTGCTAAAGCAACACTAGCCGCGCGTTGACGTCGAGGTGTCGTGACCGCGTGTTTTCAATAGTCCCGCGCTGACCGCGTTTTCAGCGACCTCTTCGGTCACCACTTCGAATCCGGCCAGTGTGCTCGGGCCGAAGGAGGTCGATATCGCGACATCGGTCGCGTCCCTGCCCCGCGCCATGACGATACGGCCGATGCGCGGCGTATTGTGGCGGGCGTCGAACGTATACCAGCGGCCGCCGAGATAGGCCTCGAACCACGCGCTGAAGTCCATGGGATCGGGAACGGCGGGAACGCCGATGTCGCCCAGATAGCCCGTGCAGTAGCGCGCGGGAATGTTCATGCAGCGGCAGAGCGTGATCGCGAGATGGGCGAAATCGCGGCACACGCCTTTTTGCCCTTCGTGGCCTTCGCGCGCGCTGCGCGTGGCGCACGCGTGCTGATAGCCGAACGCGATTCTCGTGTGGACGTAGTCGCAGATCGCCTGCACCCGGGCCCATCCCGGCGGCGTGTCCGCGAAGAGCTTCCACGCCAGCGCGCCCAGGTGATCGGTGTCGCAATAGCGGCTGCCGAGAAGATAGACGAGCACGTCCGGGGGCAGCGTCTCGACCGGGTGCTGCCGGGCGCCTGCCACGACCGCGTCGGGCTCGCCGGAATCGGCGATCAGAAAATCGGTGCTGATCGTCGTACGACCTGTGGGCGCGACGATGCGCGTACAGGCATTGCCGAAGGTGTCGATGTAGTTCTCGTGGGTGAGGTGCGGCGCGAACACGAGGTCCTGCGGCGTCCTCAGGTCGCGCACCCGTGAGGGATGCACGTTCAGGACGAGGACCATCGGGGTCGGCACCCGGCACTCGTAGGCGATTTCGAATCCGGCTCGTATGAGCATGATGCTCCTTTCAGGCCGACGCGCGTCGGGCGTCGTGCGATGGTCGTGGACTGCGCTCGCGGCACGCAGGGAGGGTGGGCTGATGGGCCGTAGCATGAGCAAAACCGGTACCACCGTTCGCCGTTCCGCACGCCGCTCTAAAGGCCATTGGTTTGCGCCCGGAAGCGGGGCATGTGGCACGGAATCGGGGCGCGCACAGCGAACAGGTGCCCCGTGCCGGGGCGTTTCGACGCAGGGCGCGAGGCGTGCTGCGCGGGACTGATATGATCGACGTTGCGCCCTGCTTTGCGGGGCATCGAGCGCGCGGGGATCGAATGATCGATTTGCAGGATCGAATAGCGCTGCATACGTGGACGATCGATACGACGCCACTTGCCGACGTGCTGCGCATCGCGCGCGATTCCGGATATGCCGCGATCGAGCTGCGTTATGTCGATTTCACTCGCGGTCTCGATTCAGGTCTCACGCGCGGCCAGTATCTCGACCTCGTGAGGGCTAGCGGCATGAAAGTCGCCGTCATGGGCATCGAGAACGGCATCGTGTTCGCCCAGGGCGATGAGCGGGAGCGCCTTTTCGCGTCGTTCGAAGTGAGCTGCGAGAATGCGGTCGCGCTCGGCTGCGACACGCTCATGATCTCGCCCGGCCAGAATTCGCCGACGAGCGTGCAGCATGCAGGCGAGAACTACCGGCACGCAGGTGAAATTGCGCAGCGGCACGGGCTGAAGCTCGCGCTCGAATTCAGCTCGCGCCATCCGCTGCTGAACCGCACTGCAATCGCGCGCGAGATCGTTCACATTGCAGGCTTGCCGAACTGCGGCCTGCTGCTCGACGCCTATCACCTGCACTCCACCGGGGCGGGCGGGCGCGGTTTCGAGGATGTCCCGGTCGAGGAAATCCACGCGTTCCAGTTCAGCGATGTGCCGGCCGGGCCGCCGGCGCAAGCCTCGGCCGCACTCGACCGGCTGCCGCCGGGCGCAGGCGCGGTCGACTGGAACGGCGTTTTCGGCCTGCTCATGGAAAAAAACTACAGCGGCTACATCAGCTACGAAGCGCCCAACCCTGCGCAATGGTCGCGGCCGGCCGAGGAAGTGGCGCGCGAAGGCATCAGCGCGACGCGGGCGCTGATCGCCGGAGCGTGTAAAGCCGGGCGATCCGCGTGATCGGAACCGCTGGGACTGCATCGATTCGACTCATGACAGGAGACTCCGATGAAATACAGTAAGAACGAAGCCAAGGAAGCCGCCAAAGCGACGTTGAAAGGCGTATGGACGGCGTTACCGACGAACTTCACGCAGGACGATCGCATCGACGAAGCGGCGATGGCGCAGAATCTCGAGCACTGCATTTCCGCGCTCAAGCTCGAAGGTCATTACTGCCACGGCAACGTGGCGGAGTTCTGGTCGATGACCAACGAAGAGCGCATGCGCGTGCACGAGATCAACGTCCACGTGAACAAGGGGCGCGTGCCGCTGATCGCGGGCTGCCATCACCAGAATCCGAACGAAGTCATACGGCTTGCAAAGCACGCGCAGGCCGTGGGCATCGACTTCGTCATCATCCTCACGCCGTATGTGGCCGCGCGCGGGGACGATGCAATTTTCGACTTCTATAAATACATCTGCGACCGTATCGACATCGGCGTCGTCCTCTTCAACACCGAAGCGACGTATCCGATCGGCGTGCCGCTCGCCAGGCGGCTTGCGAAAATCCCGAACATCTGCGCGTTCAAGCAGGGCGTGTCGAAGATATCGGCAACCACCGCATTGCGCGCGGCGGTCGGCGAGGCGCTCGAGATCAGCGTCGCCGACGAGGCGCCGTGGATATACAACATCGCGATCATGGGCGATCGCTGGCTCCTCAATTACTGCCCGCACCTCTACCAGGTGCCCGGCTATCTTCCGGTGAACGATTACACCGCCGCGGCCAGGGCGGGCGATTACAACCAGGCCGTCGAGATTGCGCGCAGCCTCAATCCGCTGCGCACGGTGCTTTCGAAGTGGATTCCCGGTTACGGCGGCGCGGGCGGACGCGTGCCGGCCGCCGAGCAGAAATACTGGATGGAGCTGATCGGCATGAAAGGCGGCCCGGTGCGTGTGCCGTGCGCCGAGCTCTCCGCCGAAGCGAAAGTCGAGATGCGCGCCGACCTGGCGGGCACCGGGCTCATCGAGAAAGCGAAGGCGGGTGCAGCTTCGCAGCAGCGCCGCGCTGCATGACGGGAGGGCGAGGCGTAAGGGCGTAACCCCTCGCACTCCAACGCGGGTTTGATGGAAGATGCACCGCGCGAGTGTTGTTACATCCGGTTACGAACGCTTGCACTTCATGGGGGACTCCGGGCCCTGATCCTGCTCCAATGAATGCAGGAACACATTCGATTACCGGAGAACGCCATGAAACGCTTGACGACTGCTTTTTGTGTATCGCTGCTGCTTGCTACATCGCCGGCCTGGGCCGGCGGCGGTCACGGCAAACATGGGGACAAAGGCCGGGACAAGCACGCCGAGAAGGAATGGAAACACGAGCGCAAGGCGTGGGCGAAGTATGAGAAGCATGAACGCAAGCACGGCCATGCGTATGGGCCGCGCTATTACGACGAACGCCAGGTCGTGCAAAACCATTACTATCCCGTGCCCGCCCCGGCCCCCCGGTATTACGTCGACGCCGTGCCTTATTCCCCGCCGCCCGGGGTGTATGTCAACCTGCCCAACGTCTACATTCCTTATTAGGGGTGATGTAGTGACGCAGTGACGCAGTGACGCAGTGACGCAGTGATGCGGTGAAGCGGTGAAGCGGTGAGCACAAGTCACCGGATGCTGAGCAGCCTCGCCGCGGTATCGCCCAGCATCGCTGCTTTCTCCGCGTCGCTGAAGCCCGGTGTGTTGAGTATGTGATCCACCGACTTGTCTTCCCACGGGAATGGATAGTCGGTGCCCAGCACGATGCGGTCGGAGCCGACCTGTCTTGCAAGGTGGCGCAATGCGTCCGAAGTGAATATCAGCGAATCGAAGTAAATCTGTTTCAGGTATTCGGTCGGCTTCTTCCTGAGCACGATATTGGGGTCGCATCGTTCCGGGAACGTGAGGCAGCCGTGATCGGAGCGGTCCGCGTATGAGGGCAGGTAACCGCCGCCGTGGGCCGCGCAGAGCTTCAATCCCGGGAAGCGGTCCAGCGTGCCCTGGAAAATAAGATGTGACAGCGCGATCGTCGTATCGAGCGGGTTGCCGATCACGTTTTCGAGCACGCCGTTGCCTTTGAGCCGCTTGTTGAGCTCGGGCGTGCCTGCCGGATGTATGAAGATGAGCACACCAAGCTCCTGCGCTTTGGCCCATACCGGATGAAACTTGGGATCGGCGAACTCCAGTGCGCCGACCCGGCTTCCGACCGCGGCGCCGCGCAGCCCGAGTTTTTTCACCGCGTGCTCCAGCTGCTGTACTGCGAGATCCGGATACTGCAGCGCGACTGATGCGAAAGCCACGAAGCGCTCGGGATTCGCGGCACACAATTGCGCGAGCTTTTCGTTCTGGATCTGCACGATTTTCGCGGCGAGATCGCGCTCGGCGCCGTACCAGATCGGATTGATGCTGAGCGCTTCCATGTCGATGCCCTGCTCATCCATCACGCGGATGCGATCCTGCGCCATGTCGAGTCCCGCAGGCTCGATCTTGCGGCCCATGAGCGCCATCGCTTCAGGTATCACGCAATGCGCGTGCACATCGATCGTCTTCACGCGGCGGCCGCCGACGTACACCTGCCGACGCCCTGCGGTACCGGCGCGCGCAGGCGCGGGCTCCAGACCGCTGCACCCGGTGAATATCAGTCCAGCGAGAGCGCCTGCGGTATTCCTGATGAATTCCCTGCGACTGGCCATCGTCCTATCCTCCCGATGTGACGCGGGCGGGCAGCCCGCTTGTTCGTTCTGGTATGACAGCGGGAAAATTATGTCACGCGGGTCGATACTGATGGAGAATGATGTATCGACGGCGGATAGGGCATCCGTATGCCGCGCGAGGGTGGGATACACGTCCGCAGCGCCGCGTGCACACGCTGGGCAGGAGACCGCGAAATGTCAAAAGCTCGTGAAGGCAGCGAAGGGCCGGCCGGATGCCTCGCGCCGGGGCGCCATCGCAGCGCGACACAGCGTGCCGGGCGGGAGCGATGGGTCGCGACCCGCTTTCGCATGCTCGTCTTCCTGATCGCCGCAGGCGCTGTCGGGGTGGGGGGCGCATGCCCGGCTCGGGCCCAGGCGTATCCCGACAAGCCCATACGCATGATCCTGCCGTTTCCCCCGGGCGGCGGCACCGACTCGCTGGCACGGGTGATCCTGCCGCGTATGGGCCAGGCCATGGGACAGGTGTTCGTCATCGACAACCGTCCCGGCGCAGCGGGCAACCTCGCGGGCGAGACCGTTGCGCGGTCCGCGCCCGACGGTTACACCCTGCTCATGGCCTCGTCGACCGGCGTGACCGCGGCGCAAAGTCTGTACAAGCTGCCTTACGATCCGGTGCGGGATCTCACGCCCATTACGCAGTTCGCGACGGCGCCTTTCATCCTCGCGGTGCACCCGGCGGTCCAGGCCCGGAGCGTGAGCGAGCTCGTGGCGCTTGCCAAAGCGAAACCGGGTTCGCTGAATTACGCTTCGGGCGGGATCGGCAGTCCGCTGCACCTCAGCGCCGAATTGTTCAAAAGCCGCACCGGGGTGGATATCGTGCATGTCGCCTACAAGGGCGGGGTTCCCGCGGTGATGGCGGTGCTCGGCGGCGAAGCGCACATCATTTTCGGCAGCGTCGCGTCTTCGCTGCCGCAGATCAGGGTGGGGAAATTGCGGGCACTCGCGCTCACGGCGCTCAGGCGCTCGCCGCTCCTGCCCGAGCTGCCGACGCTCGATGAATCGGGTTTCGCCGGTTACAACGTCCAGACGTGGAACGCGTTCGACGCGCCCGCGGGAACGCCGCGGCGCATCGTGATGCGCGTGCACGACGAAACCCTCACGGCCTTGCGCGCGCCGGAAATGATCGAGCTCGTCAACAAAATCGGATATACGCCGACGGGCACGACGCCGGAAGAATACGGGCGGATCAAGCGTGCGGAAGCCGCGATGTGGGCGAAGGTCATCCGGGACGCCCACATCCGCGCGGAATAGGCCACGTCTACAGCGCGTCACCGCCCGCCGGCGGCGCCACTTCGAGCGCGTTACAGATTCCCGACACGAATCCGAAGAAGCTGACGATCGCCGTCAGCTCGACGATCCACTGCGCGCTGTATTTTCCCTTGAGCGTTTTGAAAAGATCGGGCTCGACGCGGTGCGTGCGCACGAGCTGGCGCACGTAGGTAACGATCTCGCGCTCATCGGTGTCGAGTGCAGCCGGGTCGCCTCGCGCGCGGATCAGGTCGATGAGCGCCTGGGGGATGCCGTTCTTGTGCGCCTGCTCGACCTGCGCGGCCCATACGTAGTTCGCGTCGTGCTCGCGCGCGGCGGTGAGGATAGCGGCAAAGCGCAGCTTCGGCTCGACGATGGTGTCGTGCCGAACGAAGGTGACCAGCGGCAGCAGCTGCGCGGCCAGCTTCGGGCTGTGCAGCAGCATGCTGAAAGGGCCTCGTATATGTCCGAACACTCCGAGGACGGCATCGGCAACGTGCTGCTGGCCGGACGGCAGCTCAGGCTTGGCGGTGATCGGAGTGAGCCGAGGCATGAGGTTCTCCCTGTAGACTTGGTGTGTCGGCCGATCATGCACTGCGCGCCGAAGTGGGGTCAAACGCTGAAAGTCCAATCGATGAATATCCGGAGCGCGTTGTCATTGCTGCTGCCGCGCGCGATCGCGTGGGCTGAGCGGGAGGCGCAGCGGGTAGCAATGACGGGGACCCCCCTGACTGAAATCGAGCAGGGATGGGCCCGCACCGTCGGTGTGTCGCAGCCCGAACGCATTCGGACCGTGCTCGTCGACGCGGTGCCGAGTCCTGACGATCCACTGCTTCACGCGGCGGTGAAGCAAACCGGCATGCTCGGACCCGATACGTGCGGTCTCACGCTCGGATATGCCATATTCATCCACCGCGGAGATGAGAGCCCGCGCCTCCTGTCGCACGAAATGAGGCACGTCTATCAATACGAGCAGGCAGGCTCCATCGCGGCTTTCCTGAGCGTCTATCTGGAGCAGGTGCTGGAGTTCGGCTATCGCAGCGCGCCGCTCGAAGTCGATGCGCGGGCCCACGAGTGTTAGGGACCTGCGAGAGGGAAGCGTTGCCACGGATGCCGGGTTCCACCAGGCCGCTGTGCAGGCCGCAGGTGGCGAAGCTTGCGGTCAGTGCGCCGCTACAGCACGCCGGCGCGCGAATGCAGCGAGCCAGCGCTCGATGGTGGCAACCAGCTCTTTTTGCCTGACCGGTTTGGTAAGGTAATCGTCGAATCCGCCAGCGAGACAGCGCTCGCGATCGCCCGCCATCGCATTCGCCGTGAGCGCGATGATCGGAAGAACCCGCCTCGAAGCATCGTCGGCTTCGCGCTGCCGGATACCCGCGGTGGCTGCGAAGCCGTCCATCTCGGGCATCTGGCAATCCATCAGCACGAGGTCGAAATCGTCGGCGTCTGCTGCAGCCAGGGCTTCCAGCCCGTTGTGCGCGGTTTTCACCGTATACCCCGAACGTTCGAGCATGGCGACGGCGACCTTGCGGTTCACCGGATTGTCCTCGACGAGCAGCACGCGTGCCGTCCGGGCGCCGAGTGCATCGTGTGGGTTCGGGGCCGTGACCGGAACGAGCGCGTTGCCGAAAAGTACCGTCAGGGTGGCCGCCAGCTCCTGGTCGCGTATGGGCTTGGGTACCCAGGCCTGCAGGCCTGCTTCCTGCGCCGCCTTCACCCCGCCTTCCGCATCGTGCGTCGTCAATGCAACGCGCTTCGTTGACGACAGCGCCGCATCGGACCGGATTTCCTGCAGCAGTTCGGCGATTTGCGGCAGCTTCATATCGAACATCGCGGCATCGAACGCTTTGCCTGCTTGCGCCGCGGCGCGCAACGTGGCGAGCGCCTCGCCGGCTTCGGCGGCAGCCTGCGTGACCACACCCAGCGCCTGAAGCCGGGCTGCGAGTATGCGCCGGCTCTCTGCATTGTCGTCGACGATGAGCATGCATCGCCCGGCGAGCACTTCGGGCGGTG
>JBKJKJ010000184.1:0-6875 GCA_046597455.1 Burkholderiales bacterium | reverse complement strand
AACAACGCCCTTCATGCTTCGACTTCACAGCGTTACGCTCAGCAGGAACGGACGGCGAAACATGATGCAAACTTCAGAATCACGACACCTAGGTGGGCGCGGCGACCGTCGCTTCATCCGTGCGCTTGTCACCTTTGGTATCGGTCCACGTGACCGTGATCTTGTCGCCGGCCTTGGCGCCTTTGACGCGCAAGCCGAGGAACGGGTCACGCGAGACCGCCTGGCTCCATTGCGCGTCGAGCACGGTCTTGCCGTTGTGCGCGACGAGGACGCTCTGGATGAAGTGAACGGGGACGATCTCGCCTTTGGCGTCCTTGCGCTGTCCCGTTTCCATCGGATGGCGCATGAGTATGCGCACATCGGCGACATCGCCTTGCAGCGTGGCCCTGATTCTCATTGGCTCAGCCATGATTTCCCTTTCAGCCGCAGCCGCCAACGGTGACTTTGACTTCCTTCACACTGGTATAGAACTTTCCGTCCGCCTTCACGATGGCGCGCACGTTGGACGTCTGTCCGAGCTTGAGCCGCAGCGATGCATACGGCTCGATGCCGTTGGATACGTCGAACGTCGCCGCGAGGGGAAAAGGGTTCTTCTCCGCAAGGATCGAAATGCTCTGCGTGTTCGGGATCTTGCTCGTGATCGCCACCGGGACGACTGCGCCGTTCTCCGCGATGTCGGGCGCGGTGATCGTGATGTCCTTGCTCTCGATGAGCCCGGACGCGCCCAGGCCTTTCACGGCATCGCTGTAGGCTTTGGCTTCAAAACCCTGTTTGTTCCACGCCGCCGCTGCGGCGGCGTCAGGCCTGAGCAGGCCGGCTGCGGCGAGGGCGCCCGCTCCGCCAGCCAGCGCGAGAAAAGATCTGCGGCTATCGTTCATGTGAGCCCTCTGCTTGGGGGAATCCGAGCGTAGGGTCGAAAAGCTCGCCGATCGGCGGCTGGTCGAAAGACTATCGCTTGCGATTCAGTGGATTAGCTACGTTAAGAGCCGCGTATGATGCCCAAGTTCCCCTACGGTGTCCACACGCGGCAGCGCGATTCACGCGGGTGCGGGACCGGGTGCGATCCAGTGACCCGAGCGCCCGCCGCGCTTCTCCACGAGGGCAACCGATTCAATGCGCATGCCGCGGTCCGCCGCTTTGCACATATCGTAAATGGTCAGCAGCCCCACGCTGACTGCCGTGAGGGCTTCCATCTCCACCCCGGTGCGGCCGAGCGTCTCCACGACGGCCGTGCACTGCACTGCCGGTGACTGGCCGTCCAACTCGAAATCGACGGTGATTTTGGTGAGCGCGAGCGGATGGCACAACGGGATCAGATCCGAGGTGCGCTTGGCGGCCTGAATCGCAGCAATCCGGGCGACACCCAGCACGTCGCCTTTTTTTGCATTCCCCTGTCTGATCAGTGCAAGCGTCTCGGGCAGCATCGTGATTCGTCCCTGCGCGCGCGCAATGCGGTGCGTCTCGCCTTTCTCGGCGACGTCGACCATGTAGGCGTTGCCCGCTGCGTCGAAGTGAGTGAGTTCGGGTGCTGGCATGGGATGAAAGCTGGAGTGTGTTGACAGGCACGGGGCTCATCGCGCGCGAAATGGCGGCGAGGAACTTGCGCTCGATCCGTCTTATCATAGCACCATGCGTTTTCGATACCTGTTCGTATGCCTGTTATGTCTCGTCCCGCGGGCGCTGGCCGAGGGCCTGCCTGACCTGGGCGACTCGGCGCAATCGTCGTTCAGCGCGCACGAGGAGCGGCGTCTGGGCGACGAGATCATGCGCGAGATCCGCGCCGATCGCAGCTATTACGATGACGCCGAAGCGACCGACTACGTCAATACGCTCGGCAATCGTCTCGCGTCGCGTGGCGCGGATTCCCGCCAGAACTTCGAGTTCTTCCTGATCCAGGAGCGCTCGATCAACGCGTTCGCGCTCCCGGGGGGATACGTGGGCGTCTATAGCGGCCTGCTGCTGGCGGCGCAGAGCGAATCCGAGATCGCGAGCGTCGTGGCCCACGAGATCGCACACGTCACCCAGCGCCACATCGCGAGGATCATCGATCAGCAGAAGCAAAGCACCGTCATGTCGATCGCCGCGCTGGCTGTGGCGATCCTGGCCGCACGGTCGAATCCGGAGGTCGCGTCCGCCGCAATCGGTTTCGGCACGGCGGCCTCGGTGCAGAACCTGCTGAATTTCACGCGCGACCACGAGCGCGAGGCGGATCGGGTCGGGTTGCAGATCCTCGACGGCGCCGGCTTCGATGCGCGCGCTTCAGCGGTTTTTTTCGAGCGCATGCAGCGCGCGACACGCATCTATGACGTGGGCGGCGCGCCCTCCTATCTGCGCACGCATCCGTTGACCTACGAGCGCATTGCGGACATTCAGAACCGGCTCGAGCGGTTGCCGTATCGGCAGGTGCCGGACAGCGTGGAGTTTCAGCTCGTTCGTGCGAAGGTGAGAGCGGAGCTCGATCCCCCGGCGGAAGCGCGGACGTTTTTCGAGCAAAGCCTCGCCGAGCGGCGTTACCTGAGCGAAGCTTCGAGCCGCTACGGACTGGCATCGAGCCTCATCCGGCTGAAGGATTATCCCCGCGCGCGCAGGGAGCAGGAAGCCTTGCGGCGCATCACCGGTGCGCACCCCATGGTCGAGAACCTCGGTTGCCGCATCCGATCGGCAGCCGGGGAGGTCGAAGGCGCGCTGACTTGTTATCGCGACGCTTTACGGGCGTTCCCGCAGCATCGGGCATCGACCTACGAGTACGTGGATCTGCTGTTGCGGGCGGGGCGGGTCGATCCGGCGCTGGAGGCCATCGGCAAGCGGATGCAGCTCTTTTCGGACGATCCGAAGCTTTATCTTCTGCAGGGTCGAGCCTACGCGATGCAGGGCAGGCGCTTTGCCCAGCACCGCTCCACGGGAGAGGCCTACGCCAGGATGGGCAATGTGCGCGCGGCGATCGAGCAGATGCAGATCGCTCTGCGCAGCGGTGACGGGGACTTCTACCAGCTTTCAGCCGCCGAAGCGCGGCTCAAAGATCTGCGCAAGATCGACGAAGCGCAGCGCCGCGAGAAGAAGCGCTGATCGCCAATCACCGAGCATCGGGCACGGGTCGACCGGCTGATGCCACGCGACGACACGCGACCGCGCGACGCATCGCCATTTCCTCGCTTTTCATTTCCCCTCGACGCTCGATTATCCATCTCCGTCGCGGTATATTGGCCGCCTCAACCATAAACGCCGGGGCAGGACATGCAGTTTGACAAGGAACTCGATGCACGCGGCCTCAATTGCCCGCTGCCGATACTGCGCACCAAGAAAGCGCTGACCGACATGACGTCGGGGCAGGTTCTGAAAATCACGGCGACCGATCCCGGGGCGGTGAAGGATTTCCAGGCTTTCTCCAAGCAGACAGGCAATACGCTGCTCTCTTCCGACACGGCCCAGAACGAATTCGTATTTTTCATGCAGAAGAAGTGAGCGGTCTTGACGATGCCGCCAACGCATGGCCGAGAACTGGCGCCTCGTTGATACGGGGCTGGGGTCGCCCGCCCGCAACATTGCGTTGAGCCGCGCACTGCTCGAAGCGTGTCACGCCGACGAAATCCCCGGAACGCTGCGCTTCGCGCGCTTCACGCGATGCGCGCTTCTCGCTTTTCAGCAAAGCGCGGAGCAGGAGCTGGATCTCGATTATTGCCGCGCTCACGCCATCCCGATTCAGCGGCGGATCACCGGCGGCCCCGCGAGCTATGTCGATGAGCGGCATCTCGTGTGGGAGCTCTATCTGCACCGTCGCGATGTCGGGACCGCGGATCTGCGCTCGATTGCAAAGCGCGTCTGTCATGCCGCTGCGACGGCGCTGTGCGCGCTCGGCATCGATGCGCGTTATCGCGCGCGCAGTGAAATCGAAGTCGATGGCCGCACGCTCGCGACGGTCGCCATGAGCGTCGAGCGGAATGCCATTCTCGTCCAGGGAATCTTGTCCATCGACGCGGATGTGGCGGGTGCGTTTCGGGCAATCCGCACGCCGTGGTCGGCCTGCGGGAGCGAGGCCGACGCCGAAGCACGTAAGCGCATGGTGAGCCTGAGGGATGCAATCGCTGACGCACACGGGGATGCACACGGCCGGCTGCCGGACCTCGCCCTCGTCAAACACAACCTCGCCGAAGCTTTCGAGAGCGAGTTCGATGTCGAATTCAGCGAGAGCGATCCCGGTCTCAGCGAGCACGCGCGATTCGAGGCCGCCATCGTGCAAATCGATTCGGCGGATTGGGTCGATCACATCGCGCGGCCGAAGAGCGACGCCCCGCTGGTCGAAGGAAGCCATCGGGCTGCGGCGGGGCTGTTGAGGGCCGTAATCAAGTACGAGCGGCAGTCGCGCACGATCGAACAGGTCTGGTTCGCAGGCGACGCTGCGCGGGATCCGCGCAGGCTTTTTTGCGAGCTCGAAGCTGCGCTGCGGGATGTTCCCGTGGAGCGCCTCGCGCAGCGGCTCGAAGGGTTTTTTGCGAACCGCTCAGCTGATTCGGGCGGATTCTCGCCTGGCGATTTTTCGAGCGTCCTGCTGCACGCGACGCAACAACGGATGCTCGCCGGCAACGCCTGAGCGCATCTGCCGCGAGGCGCTGCGCGCCTCCGGTAACGCAGACGACTAGCAGCCTGTCGGACTGACCAGTCGGGACAGGCTGCATAAGGAGCTTGTCGCATCGCAAGTCCGACAAGCTCCTAAGGCGATGCACTCGCGCGCAGCTTGTCGAGCTGGGCGCGCACCTGATCCAGCGTCGACCTGAAGCGCTCGAGCCGCTGCCTCTCCTGATCGACCACCGCGGGCGGCGCGCGCTCGACGAAGCTTGGATTCGACAACTTCGCGTCCGCCTTCGTGATTTCGGTCTGTAGCCGTGCTTCTTCCTTGCCGAGTCGATCGCATTCCGCGGCGAGGTCGATCTCGACTTTCAGCATGAGCTTGTAATCGCCGGCGATGGCCACGGGCGCGTTCGCATCCGGCAGCGGGTCAGCGATGGCGACGTCGCTCAAACGTGCGAGCGCGGCGAGGTAGGGGATGTAGGCATTCAGCCGCTGCGCGTCGCCTTGCACCAGCAGCGGCAGTTTTTTCCCCGGTGCAACGCTCATTTCGCTGCGCAGGGTGCGGCATGCGGTCACCAGCGCCTTGAGGACATGCACCTCGGCTTCGGCCGCTTCATCGATACGATCGATCTGTGGCTTCGGATAGGGCTGCAGCATGATGGACGGTCCGGTCTTTCCGGCGAGCGGCGCGACTTTCTGCCAGAGCTCCTCGGTGATGAACGGGATGATCGGATGCGCGAGGCGCAGCATGGCTTCAAGCACTCGCACCAGCGTGCGGCGTGTCGCGCGCTGCGCGGCTTCGCTGCCGCTGCTCATCTGAACTTTCGCGAGCTCGACGTACCAGTCGCAATATTCGTCCCACACGAGCTCATAGATCGAGCGCGCGAGATTGTCGAAGCGGTACTGGGCGTATCCCTGCTGAACTTCGGCTTCAGCGCGCTGCAGGCGGCTCACGATCCAGCGATCCGCGAACGAAAGCTCGAGCGCGGCGCTCTCGTCGAGGCCCACATCCTTGCCTTCGGTGTTCATGAGGACGAAGCGCGTGGCGTTCCACAGCTTGTTGCAGAAGTTGCGATAACCGTCGCAGCGCGCCAGATCGAACTTGATGTCGCGGCCGTGGGAGGCGAGGCTCGCGAAAGTGAAGCGCAGCGGATCGGTGCCGAAAGCGGCGATGCCTTCGGGGAATTGCCTGCGGGTGGTGGTTTCAATCGCCTGGGCCTGGCGGGGGTCCATCAGGCCGCTGGTGCGTTTTTTTACGAGCGCGTCGAGCGAGATGCCGTCGATGATGTCGAGCGGGTCCAGAACGTTTCCCTTCGACTTCGACATCTTCTGTCCTTCGGAATCGCGCACGAGACCGGTGATGTAGACCTCGCGGAAAGGTACTTTGTCCGTGAAGTGCTGCGTCATCATCACCATGCGCGCAACCCAGAAGAAAATGATGTCGAACCCCGTGACGAGCACCGACGAAGGCAGGTAGAGATCGAGCGCAGGGTTGGAGCGGCGCGGGTATTCCGGCGTCCAGTCCAGCGTCGAGAACGGCCACAGCGCCGACGAGAACCAGGTGTCGAGCACGTCCTCGTCCTGCTTTAACTCGCCGGGGTCGCCCGCGTGCGTCCCGAGCGACCAGCGGTATTTGGCCTCGGCCTCTTCGCGGGTGTGAGCGACATAGATGTTGCCTTCGGGGTCATACCATGCGGGTATGCGGTGACCCCACCAGAGCTGCCGCGAGATACACCAGTCCTGTATGTTTTCGAGCCACTGGTTGTACGTAGTCGTCCAGTTTTCGGGCACGAACCTGATTTCGCCATTGGCGACCGCGTCGAGCCCGCGCCTCGCGAACGATTCCATCCTGACGAACCACTGATCCGTGAGCATGGGCTCCACGACAGCATCCGTGCGGCCGCATCGCGGCACCATAAGCTTGTGCGGCTTGATCTCGGCAAGCAGCCCATGCGCCTCCAGGTCGGCGACGACGAGCTTGCGTGCGTCGAACCGGTCGAGCCCGCGATAGCGTTCGGGAGCGTTGTCGTTCACCCGCGCGTCGAGGGTGAAGATACTGATCGGTTCGAGCTTGTGGCGCTGTCCGACCTGATAGTCGTTGAAGTCGTGAGCGGGGGTGATCTTGACGCAGCCGGTCCCGAAAGCGGGGTCGACGTAGGTATCGCCGACGACCGGTATCGTGCGCTGGGTGAGCGGCAGCGCGATATGCGTGCCGATGAGATGGCGATAGCGCTCGTCGTCGGGGTGAACCGCCACGGCCACGTCGCCCAGCATGGTTTCGGGCCGCGTCGTCGCGACCACGAGATGGC
>JBKJKJ010000155.1:0-4723 GCA_046597455.1 Burkholderiales bacterium | reverse complement strand
CTCCGCGTACGGCACCGGCACGCGAGGCGCGCCAAGACGGCGCGGCGGCGCCTTCAACGTGCCGAACAGGTGCTCCGCCACGTCCGCGACGATCTCGCCCCCGAAGCCGCCGACGCGCACGGCCTGGTGCACGACCAGCAGCCGCCCGGTCTTTCTGACCGATTCGAACACCGTTTCGCGGTCCCACGGCCACAGGGTTCGAAGGTCGATGACTTCGGCGCTGCAACCGCGCTCTGCGAGTGCGCTCGCGGCCGTCACGCACACGCCGGTCATGCTCGACCAGGTGACGATCGTCACGTCGGTGCCTGTTCTCGGGATGTGCGCTTTCCCCAGCTGCGCGGGCGGTGCGGACTCATCCACGTCGCCGGAAACCGTCCACAGCTCCTTGTGCTCCATGTAGATCACCGGATCGTCACAGCGGATCGCCGCCTTGAGCAGCGCGTGATTGTCCGCCGGGGTCGATGGCGCGACGACGACCAGGCCGGGCACGTGTATCCACCAGCTTTCAGTGGACTGCGAGTGCTGCGCGGCCATGCCGTCGCGAAGCCCGATCGGCTGCCGGATGACGAGCGGCGCGCGCACCTGTCCGCCGAGCATGTAGCGTATCTTCGCTGCCTGGTTCACGATTTCGTCAGCCGCGCAGATCCCGAAATCGGCATAGCGCAACTCCACCACCGGACGCGTGCCGCAAATCGCCGCGCCGATGGCCGAACCCATGATGGTCGATTCGGAAATCGGCGTGTCGACGATGCGATCCTTGCCGAAGCGCTGCTGCAGTCCCGCATACTGGCCGGCGACGCCGCCTTCGGGCCCCAGGTCCTCGCCCAGCACCCAGACCATCGGATCGCGCTCCATCTCCTGGCGCAGCGCGCTCAGCGCCGCCTGGGCATAGGTCATCACGGTCATGAGGGGGCGCCTACGTCCTGGACGTCTTCGAACAGGGTTTGTGCGTGAGGCCACGGCGCGGATTCGGCTGCGGCAACGGCTTTCGAGATCCGGGCGACTGAAGCATCCCGCTCTTTGTCCAGATCGGCAGCCGGGACGTCGCGCGAGGCGAGCCACGCGCGGGTGCGCACGAGCGGATCGAGCGTCTTCCAGTGCGTGAGCTCCCCGTCGTCACGGTATAGCCCTTTGTCGAGCGCGAGATGGCCGCGCCAGCGATACGTCGTCGCGTGGAGGAAGAACGGTCCGCGGCCCGCGCGGACCGCTTCGACGAGCCGCTTGGCCGCTTCATGCACCGCGAGCACGTCGTTGCCGTCGAGGGTCTCGCCCGGAATGCCGAACGCGGCTGCGCGCGCGAGCGCGCCCGGACCGCCGGTCACGCTGCCGGTGCGCGTGCGGTCGGAGTAAAGATTGTCCTCACACACGAAAAGCACAGGCAGGTCGAACACGCGGGCCCAGTTCAGGGCTTCGAGCATAGGGCCGCGATTCATCGCGCCGTCCCCGAAGAACGCGACGACGATGCGGTTTTCACGGCGCAGCTTCACGGCTTGCGCCGCACCGACCGCGATCGTCACGCCATCGGCCACCACGCCGTTTGCGCCGAGTATGCCGAGCGAAAAATCCGCGACGTGCATCGAGCCGCCTTTGCCGCCGCACACCCCGCCCGCACGGCCATAAAGTTCTTTCATCATGGCCTCGGGATCCGCGCCTTTCGCCAGGCAGTGGCCGTGCCCGCGGTGATAGCTGCTGATGTAGTCGGTGCGCTCCAGGCTGGCGCACACGCCGGTGGCGATTGCTTCCTGGCCGATGTATTCGTGCACCGATCCGCGCAGCCTGCCGTCGCGGCGGGCGTCGCCGGCGTGCTCGTCGAATGCGCGGATGAGGCACATGGTGCGGTACAGCGCGAGCACTTCGTCAGTGGAGGGGATTTCGGTCATGGGTATTCAGGACAAAGTGATGGCGTGATGAAGTGATGCGGTGATGCGGTGATGCGGTGATGGAGTGATGCGGTGATGTAGTGATGTAGTGATGTAGTGATGGGGTGATGGGGTGCGGGTGTACGTCACGTCGTCACGGTGTCACTCCATCAGCCGTGTTACTCGGGCTGTACACCCGCGGCTCTCAGAACCTTGCCCATTTCGGGGCCTTCGGATTTGATGAGGTCGGTAACCTGTTGCGGCGTGCTGTGGCTCGGGCTGATGCCGAGGCTCGAGTATTTCTCCTGGACTGCGCCGTTTTTCATGATCTGCGCGAGATCGGCGTTGATGCGCATGATGACGGCGTTCGGTGTGCCTTTCGGCGCGAGCAGCGCCCACCACGTCTGCGGGCTGCTGCCTTTGATGCCGGCCTGAACCATCGTCGGAACGTCAGGCAGGACAGGCGAGCGCTCGTCGCTCGTCACGGCGAGCGCCTTGAGCTTACCGGCCTTGATCTGCGGCACGGCCGGCGCCATGTCGGCGAACACCATGTCGATCTGTCCGGCAATCACGTCCATCACCGCGAGAATGCCGCCTTTGTAAGGCACGTGGACGATGTTGACGTGGGTGACGGATTTGAAGATCTCGCCCGCGACGTGCGCCGGTGTCCCGCGCCCGCCGGAACCGAAGTTGAGCTGCCCCGGACGCGAGCGGGCGAGCGCGACGAGCTCTTTTACGTTTTTGGCCGGAACCGAAGGGTGCACCGCGAGGACCTGTCCCGCTTTCGCGACGACCGAGATGGGCGCGAAGTCATTGAGCGGATCGAAACCCAGGCGCCGGTAAAGGTGCGGATTGGTGACGAGCGCCGCGTTGCTGCTCATGATGATCGTGTAGCCATCGGCTGGCGCTTTTGCTGCGACCTCGTGCCCGAGATTGCCGCCTGCGCCGAGGCGATTCTCGACGACGACCTGTTTGCCGAGCGATTCGCTCAGCCGTTGTGCCAGTATGCGGCTCAGGACGTCAGTGGTGCCGCCGGGGGGGAAAGGCGCGATCAGCCGCACCGGTTTTGCGGGATAAGCGGTCTGCGACAACGCCGGTTGAGACGCACTCAAAAGCGCCGTGACGAAAAGCACGACCCGCCAGCAGTCCTCCACCTGCGTCATTATTTTCTCCCCGCATGTTATTTCGCACCTGCGTCGGACCAGTTTAGCTCAACTCGAATTCTTTCGGCCGACGGGACATGGGATGATTGCACGAAGGCCGTGAATAAAGAGAAACCCGATGCCCTCATCCCTGCCCCGTACGATCGTAGAGGCGTCTCGCCTCATCGAAGCGCGCGAGCTTTCGCCGGTCGAGCTCGTGCGCACGCTGCTCGAGCGCATCGAGGCGATCGATCCGGTCATCTCGTCGTTCATCACCGTCACCGCCGATCACGCGCTGGCGCAGGCGCGCACTGCCGAAAGCGAAATCACGAAGGGCCGCTATCGGGGTGCGCTGCACGGCATTCCGTTCGGGGCGAAGGACAATTACGAGACTCGCGGCATCCTGACCACCGGTCATTCGAAGGCATACGCTGAACACGTTCCGCATGAGAATGCGGCAGTGATCGATCGCCTGTACGACGCGGGGGCTGTGCTCATGGGGAAGTGCGCGCTGCACGAGCTTGCGCACGGCGGCCCGTCTTTTGACCTGCCGTGGCCGCCTGCCCGCAATCCGTGGCATCCGGAGCATTTCACCGGCGGCTCGAGCAGCGGCTCGGCTGCGGCGCTTGCGGCAGACCTCGTCCTGTTCGCGCTCGGCAGCGACACCGGCGGCTCGATCCGCACGCCTGCTTCGCTTTGCGGACTGGTCGGCATGAAGCCGACGTTCGGGCTGGTGAGTCGCCATGGCGTGCTTCCGAATTCCTGGAGCCTCGATCATTGCGGGCCGCTGACCCGGACGGTCGAAGACTGCGCGATTGTGCTCGAAGCGATGAGCGGTTACGACGCCAGGGATCGCGCGAGCGTGGCGATGCCCGATGCCGGTCTGCGCGCCGCCTTCAGACCTGACCTGAAAGGCGTGCGCGTCGGTGTGGTGCGTCACTTCTGGGAAGAAGACGTCCCGGCCGGCAACGTGCTCGCCGGCGCGACCGAAGACGCGCTGCGCGTGCTGGAAAGCCTCGGCGCGACGCTCGAAACCGTGCGGCTGCGGCCGGTTCGGTCGCATTGCGACGTGTGGACGCTCATCGAAGCGCCGGAGACGTTTTCGGCCCAGCGCAGGGCGCTGATCGAACGCGCGGGCGACTTCGGCTCGGTGTTTCTCGAGCGTACGCTCATCGCGTGCCTGATCGATGCCGCCGATTACCTGGACGCTCAGCGCATGCGTGCGCGCATGATCGACGAGATGAAGCCGGTGTGGGAGCAGTACGATGTGCTCGTCACCGCCGGCGCAGGACCCGCGCCGCGGCTCGATCCCGGTCTTGCGGCGTGGCCCAGCGTCAATCGCTACACGCCGTTCGCACTCCTGGGCGCACCGGCGATCGTCGTGCCGAGCGGCTACAGCGAGGCCGGCCTGCCGTTGTCGATTCAGTTCGTCGCCCAGCCTCACGCCGACGCGAAGCTCCTCGGGATTGCGCACGCCTACGAGCAGGCCACGCTCTGGTGGCGCGAACGCGAAGCCGCCCCCGGCCGCTTCGAGCCGCCTGCGGTGATTCAGGACGCGGCGCTGCAAGTGCCCCTCGCGAGCGTCGAGCCCGGCGTGTTGAGCCTGTGCGAGCGTGCCGCAGACCGCGCGGGTCTGCATCTGACCGAGGCGCAGCTTGCGATCCTGTGCGCCGCCGCCCCGTCGCTACTCGATATGCTGGGTGCGGTTCGTGGCGCGGCGGG
>JBKJKJ010000592.1:0-3229 GCA_046597455.1 Burkholderiales bacterium | reverse complement strand
GATATACATGGCGTCAAGCGTAGCACGCGCCGGGCCCGGCGCGTGCTACGCTTGACGCCATGTATATCATCGGCGTCGGTACGGCAGCGCCTGTCACTCGCTACAGGCAGGCGCAATGCTACGAAGCGTTGCAGGGTTCCCCGCAGTTCAAACAGCTCGATCGGCGCAGCCGCGCGCTGCTTCAGCGATTGCTCATCGGCGACAACGGAATCGATACGCGCGCGCTCGCGCTCGATCCGTTGACCGACGCTTTCGATGCGCATCCCGATGTCCTGCACCGGCGATTCGCCCTGCACGCGCCCCGCCTCGCGCAGGCCGCGGCCGAAGAGGCTTTGCGCGAAGCCGGGTGCAGCGCTGGCGATATCGACGGCGTCATCGTCAGTACGTGCACCGGTTACCTGTGTCCCGGGCTGACGAGTTACGTCATCGAAGCCCTGAACCTCGACCCCGGCGTCGTCGCGCTCGATCTCGTCGGACAGGGTTGCGGCGCGGCGCTGCCGAATCTGCGCACGGCCGAAGCGCTGCTCGCAGCCCGCCGCTGCGACAAGGTGCTTTCCATATCGGTCGAAGTCTGCAGCGCGGCCTTCTATATCGACGAAGACCCCGGCGTGCTGGTGAGTGCATGCCTGTTTGGCGACGGTGCCGGTGCCGCGGTGGTGAGCCGCGAGCCCGTCGCCGGGCGCGCCTGTCCGCAATGGAAAGCGGCGGCGTCCCTGACCGACCCCAAGCTTCGCGACGCGCTGCGATTCGAGCAACGCAACGGCATGCTTCGCAACATCCTGACGCCTGAAGTGCCCGAGCTTGCCGCGCAACATGCGGAGCGTCTGCTCGACAGCGTGCTGGCGTCCGAAGGCCTGTCACGCGAGAGCATCGGTGCGTGGATATGGCACGCAGGTGGACGCAAAGTGCTCGATGCGCTGCAGCGGCAGATCGGTCTGGAGCCCGAGCAGGTTCGCTGGAGCACCGAAGTGCTTCGCGAATATGGCAACGTGAGCAGTGCGTGTGTGTATTTCGTGCTCAAAGCGGCGCTGAAGGACGGTGCCCCGCCGGGCTGGTGGTGGATGTCGTCGTTCGGAGCGGGTTTCAGTTGTCACGGCGCCCTCCTCGAAGTGCGGGCAGCCTGACCTCCGTCGAGAACGGCTGGCGCATGGCGCCCCTCGAGCGGCGGGTCGATCCCGAGTGGCTCGACGCGCTTGCAGCCGACGATCCGCGCGCGGCGCGCAGCCGCCGCGACCTGCGGCTCATGAATCGCATCATGGGGCACGCTTCGATCATTCGCCGTGCGCTGAGCCGCCGTCCCACCGGTAAATCGCCGAAGCGGCTGCGCATCGCGGAGCTTGGTGCAGGCGACGGCACGCTGCTGCTGCGCGTCGTGCCGAGGCTGGCGGGGGGCGCACGCTCACACCTGACTTTCGTGGATCGTCAGCCGGTCGTGAGCGCCGGTACGCTGGGGCGATTTGCCGGGCACGGCTGCACGGTTGCGGTGGAAGCGGCCGATGTCTTCGAGTGGCTGTCGCGACAGACCTCGTCATTCGATGCGATCGTCGCCAATCTCTTCCTGCATCATTTCAAGCCGCCGCAGCTGCGCGAGCTTTTCGCGCTCGCTTCGCGCTGCACGTCATCGTTCGTGGCGTGCGAGCCGCTACGGGCCCGCTTGCCTCTTGTCGGCAGCCGCCTGCTCGGACTCATCGGATGCAACGACGTGACGCGTCATGATGCGCATCTGTCGGTGCGGGCGGGGTTCGCCGGAGCCGAGCTCTCGGGGCTGTGGCCCCAGGATGGCGCATGGACGCTCGAAGAGCGAAAAGCCGGGCTCTTCAGTCATCTGTTCGTGGCCGCCTCGCGCGATGAAGCGCCGGGCGTCTCGGGTGGAGCATGAGCCGTGGTCTCGTCGACGCCAGTTCCGGCCTGTCCATGACCGCTTATGACGCAATTGTCATCGGCGCCGGTCCCGCCGGCTCGACCGCGGCGCTTCTGCTCGCCCGTGCGGGGTGGTCCGTCGCCGTCGTGGAGAAAGCGGAGTTCCCGCGCCGTAAGGTATGCGGCGAATTCATTTCAGCGCCGGCGCTGTCGCTGCTTGCGCGTATCGGCGTGGCGGAAGAGTTGATGTCGGATGCCGGTCCTCACGTTCGGAACGTGGCGGTGTTCGCCGGGGAACGCACGGTCAGCGGCCGCATGCCGCAGGGCGATGGTCTGGTGCCCCATGTGCCTTACGGGCGCGCGCTCGGACGCGAGCATCTGGACACGCGCCTGCTCGCGGCTGCGCAACGCGCCGGCGCTGTGGTGTGGCAGCCTTGGCGCGTGGAAAGCCATGCGCGACTCGAGGGCTCGCACGTGTGCTGCATCGGGCGTAAATCGTCGTCCGAAATCAGGCAACTTTCAGCGCCCGTCATGATCGCGGCGCACGGTTCGTGGGACACGGGCCGCCTTGCTTTCGCCGGCACCCGACACGCGCGCGCTTCGGATCTGTTCGCATTCAAGGCGCATTTCACGGGCGCCAAGCTGGAGCCGGGGTGCATGCCGCTCGTGGCGTTCCCCGGGGGGTATGGCGGCCTCGTCATGAGCGACGGCGGCCGCATGAGCTTCTCGTGCTGCATACGGCGCGACGTGCTGGCGGAGTGCCGGGGGCGTATGCCCGGCGCGAGTGCAGGTGCAGCGGTGTTCGCGCACGTGATCTTAGCGTGTCGCGGCATGCGTGACGCGACAGGCGGTGCGGTGCGCGATGGCGCGTGGCTGGCCGCGGGACCGCTGCGGCCGGGAATACGCACCCTGGAGGGAGAAGGTTACTTCGCAGCGGGCAACGCCATGGGCGAAGCGCATCCGATCGTCGCCGAAGGCATCAGCATGGCGATCCAGTCGTCATGGTTGCTGTGCGAGCATCTGCTCGGCGCCTCGCGTGTAACGCGTGGTCCGCACAGTCCGGGCTGGCAAGCGGTGGCGCGTGAATACGAAGCCGCTTACCGTCGTAATTTTCAGAGCCGCATCCGGGCGTCAACGGCATTCGCGATGCTCGCAGGACATCAAACGACGTCCACCGCGGCTGCGGCGCTACTCCAACACGTGCCGGGGTTGCTGTCTTTCGGCGCACGCTGGGCGGGTAAAGCGACGCCGCTACAGGCGTGACGCCGCGGCCATCGGTCGTCCTGGGGCGCCGGCACGGGCGGGATCTCGCCGCGTGAGCAAGGGCCCGCCCGGATAGCCGTGCAATCGGGCGTGCGCGACGCAGTCG
>JBKJKJ010000517.1:0-4774 GCA_046597455.1 Burkholderiales bacterium | reverse complement strand
GGTTTCGGAAATCGCCATCATCCAGAACGTCCTGCTGGTGCACCCTTCGGTGCCTGCGAAGAACATCAAGGAGCTCATCCAGGTCGCGCGCGCGAGCCCTGGCAAGCTCAACTTCGGCTCGGGTGGCGTCGGCACGACCACGCATCTCGCGCCCGAGCTGCTGCAGAGCCTGACCGGAATGAAAATGGTGCACGTGCCTTTCAAGGGCTCGGGGCTGGCGCTGCTGGGCCTCATCAGCGGGCAGGTCGACGTGCTCGTCATGGCGGTGCCTGCGGCGCAGGCGCAGGTCGCCGCCGGCAAGGCGCGTGCGCTCGCGGTGTTGTCCGATAAACGCGCGACACCGATGCCCGATGTGCCGACCACGAAGGAGGCAGGCGTGAACAATTTCGTCGTCGACATCTGGTACGGAATACTCGCTCCGTCCGGTACGCCGTCTGCCATCGTGAACCGGCTCAGTACCGAGATCAACAAGGCGCTGGCTACGCCGGATCTGCGAGACCGGCTGCTGGGCGCGGGTATACAGCCGATCGGAACCACGCCCGAGCAGTTCGCGGGATTCATACGCAGCGAGGCGGTGCGTTTCGCGAAAGTCGTCAAGGACGCGGGCATCAAGCCCGAATAAGGACGCGCGAGTTGCTCGTCTTTATCTCCCTGTGCCGGGGGGCGCAGCACCCGTACATGTCAACACGCAGTGAGGAAATATGAACGTGATCAGGAAGTGTTTTGCAGTCGCCGCGCTTGCGGCCGTTAGCAGTGTCGCTGTGGCGGCTGATCCGTCTTATCCGGCGCGCCCGGTGCGCATGATCGTGCCTTTCGCGCCCGGCGGACCGACCGACGTGATCGCGCGCATCATCGCGCAGAAGCTCAGCGAAGCGTGGCCGCATCAGGTCGTGGTCGACAATCGCGCCGGCGCGGGCGGCAACATCGGTATGGGCCTCGCGGCATCGTCACCGCCTGACGGCTACACCATACTCGTCGTGAGCTCGAGCTTCGTCGTCAACCCCAGCCTTTATTCCAAAATCCCTTACGATCCCTACAAAAGCTTCATCCCGGTGACGAATGCTGCGGCGTCGCCGAATGTGTTCACGGTTCATCCTTCGGTTGCCGCGAAGAACATGCACGAGCTGGTGGCGCTTGCGAAGAACAATCCGAAGAAATTCAATGCGGCCACGCCGGGTAACGGCACCACGCCCGATCTGAGCGTGGAACTGCTCAAGCTGACCACGCACATCGACGTGGTTCGCGTGCCGTATGGCGGGGCGGGTCCCGCAGTGGCCGCCGTCATTGGCAATCAGGTGCAGATCGGGAGCACGGCATTGCCGCCGACGACGCCGCACATTCAGGCAGGTCGTTTGAGAGCGCTCGCCGTGACTGCAGCGAAGCGCTCTTCGGCGTTACCCGATGTACAGACGATGGCCGAAGCCGGCTTCAAGGGTCAGGAAGCCGATACGCTCCAGGGCGTGCTGCTGCCGGCCGGAACGCCTAAAGCGATCGTGGCGAAATTGCACGCCGACATCGCCAAAATCCTGGGCCACACGGAAGTCAAAGAGCGCGTTGCCGCACTCGGATTCGAAGTCGTCTCGAGCACGCCCGAGCAGTTCGCCGCGCAGATCAAGGTGGAAATCGCGAAGTGGGGCAAGGTGATCAAAGCGGCGGGACTGAAAGCCGACTGACCGGTATCGAAGAGAGGCCTCGGAGCATCATGCGTATAGTCGACATCAGGGAGTTAGCCGTTCCGCTCAATTCGAGCATGCGCAACGCCGCTTTCGATTTCAGCGAGATGACGACTTCCGTCGTCGCCGTGGTGACGGATGTGATGCGCGACGGCAGGCCCGTGACCGGGTATGCCTTCAACTCTACGGGGCGCTACGCGTGCGGCGCCCAGATGCGGGCGCGTTTCATACCCCGCATCCTGAAGGCTGATCCTGCGAGTCTCGTCGACGCCGCCGGGACCAACTTCGATCCGGAGAAAATCCTCGCAGCCATGATGCAGCGCGAGAAGCCGGGCGGTCACACCGAGCGCTCGGTGGGCATCGGCACCATCGAAGTCGCGTGCTGGGACGCGGTCGCCAAGATCGAAGACAAGCCCCTGCATCGCGTCCTCGCGGAGCGCTACAACGACGGCACGGTGCTGGAGAAAGTGCAGTGTTACGTCGGTGGCGGCTGGTATCACGCGGGTAAAGGCCTGGATCACCTGCGGGCGGAAATTCAGAGCCGGCTCGACGAAGGCTATACCACCATGAAAATCAAGGTGGGCGGCGCGACCGTGGCAGAAGACGTCGAGCGCATCGAAGCCGCGCTCAAAGTCGTCGGTGAGGGCAGCCGGCTGGCGGTCGACGCCAACGGGGCTTTCAACCGCCCTCGTGCGCTCGCGTATGCCGAAGCGCTTGCGGCTTTCGGACTGCGCTGGTTCGAGGAGCCGACCGACCCGCTCGACTTCGCACTGCTCGCCGAGGTCACGGCGCGTTACGGCTCGCCCATCGGCACCGGGGAGAACCTGTTCTCGACCCAGGACATCGAAAATCTCGTGCGATTCGGCGGGCTGCGCGCCGACCGTGACATCCTGCAGATCGATGTTCCCCAGTCGTATGGCATCGTGCAATTCTCGCGCACCCTCGCGATGCTCGAAGGCCACGGCTGGCGGCGGCACTCGGTCTTTCCGCACGGCGGTAACCAGATGACGCTGCACATCGTCGGCGGTTTCGGTCTGGGTGGGTGCGAAGCGTATCCCGACGTTTTCGGCGCCTTCGCGGGCTTCGCCGACGAGGCGAAAGTTGAAGACGGGTGGCTGAAGCTTCCCGATCGCCCCGGCATCGGTTTCGAAGCGCAGAACGATCTTTACGCGCTCATGCGCACGATCGCGTAGCACACGCGTCCCGGATGAGTCAGCCCATCGGCGTGCTGGGGGTGCTGGGCGGGATGGGGCCGATGGCGACGGCCGATTTCTTCAGGAAGCTCATCGAAGAGACGCCCGCTGAACACGACCGGGATCACGTTCCGGTCATCATCTATTCCGTGCCGCAGATCCCGAGCCGGGACCGGGCGATCACGAGCGGCGGCGAGTCCCCGCTGCCGCAGATGCTGGCGGGACTGCGCGCGCTGAAAAAGCACAACGTGGATTTCGTCGCCATCCCGTGCAACACGGCCCATTTCTGGTATGCGGATCTTTGTCGCGAAGGCGGTCTGCCGATCGTACATATCGTGGATGCGGTAGGCGCCGAGCTTGCGAAGCGGCCTGGCGTCGAAGGGCCGATCGGACTGCTGAGCACCGAGGCGACGATTTTTGGGCGGATCTACCATGATCGCCTGGCCCAGCGCGGAATCGAGCTCGTGGTCAATCCCCCGGACGAGCGCGATCAGTTCATCAATCCTGCGATTGCCCTGGTGAAATGCGGCAGGCTCGAAGAAGCCGGCCGTGCGGTCGACGAGGCGGCAGCACGCCTGCTGGCGCGAGGGGCGCGCACGCTGATTCTGGGCTGTACCGAGCTTCCGGTCGCGCTCGAGGCCGTGGCGTCCCCCCGCATGCGCGATTGCATCGATGCGACGCGGGCGCTTGCGCGTGCGTGCGTGTCGCTCGCGCCGGCGCGACGCTAGATGATGCGGCGAGCGCGTAGCGCTTCGAGCTCTTCCGCGGATTTCCCGAGCAGCCCCGTGAGGACTTCGTCGGTGTGCTCGCCCAGCAAAGGCGGGGGCGTGTCGTAACGGATCGGGGTGCGCGAGTACCGGATCGGATTGGCGACCAGCGGGACGCTTCCGGCAAGGGGGTGAGGCACGTCGATCTTCAGTCCCCGATGCTGCACCTGGGGATCGGCATAAACCTGGTCGAGCCGGTTGATCGGACCGCACGGCACGCCCAGCGGCTCGAAGATCGAAACCCATTCGGCCGTCGTCTTTGCCTGCACCGCCGGTGCGATGGCCGCTGAGAGCGCGTCGCGATTGGCGATGCGTGAGGCATTGTCGACGAATCGCGAGTCGGTGCCGAGCGAGGACAGGCCCGCAGCTTTGCAGAACTTCACGAACTGGTTGTCGTTGCCGATCGCGAGGATGAGATCGCCGTCGAGCGTGGGAAAAGTCTGGTACGGCACGACGTTCGGATGCGCATTGCCCATGCGCTTCGGCGGCTCCCCGCCGATGAGGTAGTTCGCATTCTGGTTCGCGAGCCACGCGACCTGCGTGTCGAGCAGCGCCATGTCGATGTACTGCCCCAGCCCGCTCGTGGTGCGCTCGTGTATCGCTGCGACGATCGCAACACTCGAGTACATGCCGGTCATGAGGTCGGCGATCGCGACGCCGACTTTCTGCGGCCCGCCGCCCGGTGCGTCGTCGCGCTCGCCGGTGACACTCATGATGCCGCCCATGCCCTGGATCATGAAGTCGTAACCGGCGCGGTCGCGATAAGGGCCGTCCTGGCCGAAACCGGTGATCGAGCAGTAGACGAGCTTCGGGTTGCGTGCGCTCAGGTCATCGTAGGCGAGGCCGTAGCGCTTCAAGTCCCCGACTTTGTAGTTCTCGAGCAGTACGTCGGACAAGTCGGCGAGCTCGCGTGCAATCGCCTGGCCCTCGGGCTTGGCGATGTCGAGCGTGATCGATTTCTTGCCGCGATTGGCCGACAGGTAATAAGCCGATTCGCGCGTGTCCCGGCCTTCGCGATCTTTCAGGAAAGGCGGGCCCCAGGTGCGCGTGTCGTCGCCTACGCCGGGGCGCTCGACCTTGATGACGTCGGCGCCGAGGTCGGCGAGAAGCTGACCGACCCACGGGCCGGCGAGGATGCGGC
>JBKJKJ010000449.1:0-2557 GCA_046597455.1 Burkholderiales bacterium | reverse complement strand
CTGCCCAACATCGCCAGGCTTAAAGTCATACTTGCGATGGTTTTATAACCATGGCGCTTTTTATAAAATTTGTTCAATCGGACCCTCCCCAGCCCTCCCTGTAGGGAAAGGCTGGGGAGGGTCAATTATTTTTTACAAAATTTTTACAACAGGTAGGGAGTTTTTATGCTTGTTCCCCTCTCGTGGCTCAAAGAATATGTGGACCTGAATTTATCGACGGCTGATCTGGTCGAACGCTTGACGCTGGCCGGGCTAGAAGTTGCCTCAATTGAACGCCTGGGTGACTGGTGGGATGCGGAAACCCTCTTAGTCGGCCAGGTGGTGGCTGTCTTGCCACACCCAGATGCCGATCGCCTGGTCTTGGTTGATGTCAATTATGGCGGTGCAGAGCCACAGCGTGTGGTCACGGGAGCGCCCAATTTATATGCGTTCAAAGAGGCAACTACCTTGCCCACGCTCAAAGTTGCTTTTGCGCGCGAAGGCGCGCTCCTGCTCGACGCGTATAGCGATCAGCAGCCGCGCCCCAAAAAGCGCCTAAAAGCTTCCAAAATTCGCGGTATACCCTCGGCCGGGATGGTCTGTTCGGAACGAGAACTGGGCTTGAGCGAGGAACATGAGGGCATTATCCTCTTGCTCGAGGATGCCCCCGTTGGCCAAGCCTTACGCGATTATCTAGGTGATGAAGTGCTAACCGTTGAACTCACGCCGGACATGGCGCGCTGCCTCAGCATGATTGGGATTGCGCGTGAAGTGGCGGCGCTGAGCGATGCAACCCTGCACCTGCCCGCCGACGTATGGTCGCCAACCGGCAACGATCAAGCCAGCGATTATGCGGCTGTACGCATAGAGGATCCCCAACTCTGCAACCGTTATACGGGCATTGTCATCACCGATGTAAAAGTGGGGCCGTCACCCAAGTGGATGCAGGATCGGTTGACCAAAGCTGGCATGCGCCCGATCAACAATATTGTCGATATTACCAACTATGTGATGTTGGAATGGGGCCAGCCTTTACACGCCTTTGACTATGGCATTTTGCAACGGCGCGCGGGCGAGGCCAAACCAACGATCATTGTGCGGCGCGCCCAGGCGGGTGAAAAATTCACCACCTTGGACAAAGTAGAGCGTGAACTAGATGATAGAATGCTGATGATCACCGACACCGCCGGTTCGATTGCGTTGGCCGGGGTGATGGGCGGGTTGGAAAGCGAAGTTAGCGATCAGACACAGACCGTCTTGCTAGAATCGGCCACCTTCGAGGGCCTCAATAACCGGCGCACCAGCCAGAAACTAAAATTAAACAGTGAAGCCAGCTTCCGCTTTGCGCGCGGTGTGCCGGCTGAACTTAACCCGTTGGCTGGCCGCCGCGCGGCTGAATTGATGCGTTTGTATGCGCAGGGGCGCATTGTGCCAGGCATCGTTGATGCCTACCCTGTGCCGCAGCCAACGCGGATTGTCTATACCACGGTCAGCGACCAGCGCCGTTTGTTAGGGGTGGCTGTAGAATTGGACGAAGTCGCCGCGGCCTTGCGCAAGCTTGATTTTCAGGTGAAACAGGTGAATGTGATCGCCGCCGACGCCGTGGACGCCGCCGCATTTGCCCTGCACCGGTTGCCCGACGAACCGTTGCTCGAATGTATCGCGCCCTGGCATCGTTTAGATGTGGCGATCCCGGCTGATCTGACTGAAGAAGTGGCGCGCATCATTGGGTATGAACAGGTGGGCACAAATTTGATCGACGACGTTATGCCCACGCAGCGCCGGAACGATACCTTCGAGACCGAAGAGCATGTGCGCGACATTCTGATCAACCTGGGCCTGCAAGAGACGATCAATCATCCGCTGACCACGCCAGAAAATCATGCAAAATTACAGATCGCACCGGTGGCCCAATATGTCGCCCTGGCGAATCCTGGCACACCCGAGCGGCGGGCGCTGCGCCGTTCCTTGTTGGTGAGCGCCATGGAAAACCTGGCGCGCAATCTACGTTATACCAACCGGCTGACCACCTTTGAGGTGGGGCGTGTCTATCTGCCCGAAGCGGGTGATGGTCTATTGCCCAAGGAAGAACGGCGCGTGAGCATCGTGCTCACCGGCGCCCGCCGCCCAGCCATGAGCCTCTATCCAGATGCCGATGGCAGCGAAGTGATGGATTTCTTTGACCTTAAAGGCATGGTCGAGACCTTGTTAAATCGCCTGGGCTTTACGCGTACACAGATCGAATACCGGGCCAAACCAGATACCGGCACCTTTAGCCCACGCTGTGCCGAGGTTGTTTTGGAAGGTAAAAGTCTAGGTCTGATCGGTGAGATTCACCCCCGCGTGCGCACGGCCTATAATTTGCCGGCGGTGCGCATCAACGCGGCGGAGTTAAATTTGGAGCCGCTGGTTAAGCCGCACTGGCGCTTGCAACCGATGCCGCCGATCAGTAGCTATCCACCCGTGGTTGAGGATCTGGCCTTTGAAGTGGCCGAAGAAGTGACCGCGCAGCAGGCCTATCAGGCGATTGGCCAAACGGGAGGCGCGTTGGTCACCCACATCGAACTCTTCGACATTT
>JBKJKJ010000416.1:0-2667 GCA_046597455.1 Burkholderiales bacterium | reverse complement strand
TCCTTACTGCCAGCAGCACGTTCGCAGGCGCATCGCTCGCGTCGCTGAAGCCGAACGCCGCCGCGTTGAACACGTAGGCTGTGTCTTCTTTCGTCGTCACAGTCGTGCTCGTACCTGCCGGTGCGTCGTTCACGCTCGTGACATTGATGGTCATCGTGCGCGCCACCGGATCGAGGTCGATCCCGCCGTTGGCCGTGCCGCCGTCGTCCTGCACCTGAAAAGTAATGCTCGCGTAGCCGGCGCCGTTCGCGTTCGCAGCCGGTGTGAAAACGAGTTTTCCACCAGCGATGTCGACAGCACTCACGAACTGGCCTGCGCTCACCGCCGCGCCGTTCAACGCCAGCGCACCGGCCGTCGGCAGCGCCGTGATCCTTACTGCCAGCAGCACGTTCGCAGGCGCATCGCTCGCGTCGCTGAAGCCGAACGCCGCCGCGTTGAACACGTAGGCCGTATCTTCGTTCGTCGTCACAGTCGTGCTCGTACCTGCCGGTGCGTCGTTCACGCTAGTGACATTGATGGTCATCGTACGGGCGACCGGATCGAGGTCGACCCCGCCGTTCGCAGTGCCCCCGTCGTCCTGAACCTGAAAGGTGAAGCTCGCGTAGCCCATCCCGTTCGCGTTCGTGGCCGGCGTAAAAACGAGCTTGCCCGCGCTGATGTTCGCCGCGCTGACGAGCTGGCCCGAGGCCATCGCGATGCCGTTCAGCGTCAGCGACCCGGCCGCAGGCAACGAGCTGATCTTCACTGCGAGCAGGGCGTTTGCGGGCGTGTCGGCCAAATCACTGAAGCCGAAATGCGCCGTGGCGAATACCAGCGGTGTGTCTTCCAGCGTAGCGAGCGTGTTGCTGGCACCGGCCGGCGCATCGTTGACCGGGGTGACGGTGATGCTGCTGCTCGCTGTCGCCGCACTGAACGCGGTCGCTCCACCGTTGAGCGGCGTCGGAAACGCGATCTGGACGTTATCCACTGCGAAGCTGCCGCCGAGCACGGTTCCGTTCATCGTCACGCGGATTCGCGTGTCGGCTGAAATGTAGGCGCCGATATTGGCGCTGTACGTTCCGGTTCCTGAAACGAAGCTGCTCGTGAGCGTGGTATAGGTCGTGCCGCCGTTGCCCGATACCGCAAGGATCACCGAGCCCAGCGCGGCCAACTGGTTATTGAAATCGAACGACAGCGTGGCGCCCGTTGCGCCGGTCAGATTGGCCCCCCGGTAGATTGCTTCGCTGCCGAGGAACGTGGAGAGCACGAGCTGGCCGCCGCTGACTTTGATGTTCCCGCTCGACGGATTGGCGTCGCCGTCCACCCACGGGGCGTTCCAAAGCGCGCTGCCGTCGTTGTTCGAATACGAAACGGCGGCGAAGTTATCGCGCACGGTCCAGGTGACGGACGTGGTGTCCGCCGTGGCACCGGCAATGCCGCTCGTCTGATCCCACGCGCGGAACGTGAGACCACCGGCAACGGTGCCGTTCCAATTGGCGTTCGGAACGAAACGCACGTAGGTGCCGGCATCGGCCGCAAGGAGGCGAGCGCTCGTCTGCGATGGTGTTCCGAAAGCGGTCCACCCCGCGCCGCTGTTGGTCGAATATTCCCATGTGCCGTTTGCGTTATTGACCGCGGTTACCGCGATCCCGGCCACCGCGCCGGGGTCGGGGTCGGTCACTTTTCCGGCGATGAGATCCGACACGAGCGTGCCCGGATTGGATGCCGGGTCTTCGTTGATCGTCGTCAGATTGTTCGCACCGCTCAGCACGGGCGCGCTGCCGAGCGTACCCAGCCATGCGGCCTGCAGTGCGAGGCTCGGCGCGAGCGCAGTTTCGATCGTGCCGAATGCAAACTCGAGCCGCCAGTTCGCATTGAGCGCGGCGCTTCCGGTCGCGTCCTCCGACGCGGCCACATCGGCGCCCGTCAGCAGCGCAAGGTTCGAGACGAGAGCCTGGCCTTCGGCGGTCTGCGCGACATCACAGCCGTAGATCAGGATGTCGGCATCCAGAGTCAGCGCACCACCCCACGCCTCGATTTCCGCGGCGCGGCGCTCGAGCGAAAACCGGTCGAGCGTCACGCTGCCGATCCGGACGGCGGCGGCGCTGCCATGCGAGATGATGTGGACTGCATCGATGTCGCGCCGACCCGCGAGCGTGGCAGTGATCTCGCTTATGCCGTCGCTGGCGCTGTCGATCAGGACGACTTCAAGGGTGCGGGCAGCCTCGGAATTACGATGCAGATCGTCGAGCAGCTTCTGATAGTCGGGCGCGGCGGTATCGACGAAAACGATCTCGGTCCGGGATGCGAGCCTGGTCTCGGCGGTCTCTACGCTCGCCGCCTGAAGCGGCTCGAGCACGCGCACATCGATCTGGGTCTCGTCGGCCGTAGCGATGACGAACGGCACGAGATCCGCCGAATGCAGTATCCGCGGCTCGAGCACTTCGAGTTGCATCCTCCCGCGCAGGCTCGCGTTGCCCGGTTCCCGGCCCGGCGACTCGGCGCTGCCGAAAAGCCGCAGCAGGGCTTTCCTGCCGGGTGGCATGAATCACCGATCCTCAATTCGCCCGGGCGACCGACGTCGCGGGATCGAGCCTGAGCGTGGCGTCGCGCTTCAACACCACCGGTTCACCCTTGATTACGGCCGGCGCTGCGGGCGCACTCGCTGCCGGCTGCCGTGGCGCTGTG
>JBKJKJ010000329.1:0-2500 GCA_046597455.1 Burkholderiales bacterium | reverse complement strand
GGCTGTATACCGAGCGGCCCACACGAACGCGCGTCATGCGATCGAACGCCGGCGCCCGATCACGAGGAGGAGAGCTGAAAGCCCCCGCTTTCGAATACGCCAGAGCGCGCTCGCTGTCGGACGCCTTCGAATACCTCGAACGCTACGGTGACGATGCGAAGCTGCTCGCCGGAGGTCAGAGTCTCATGGCCGCGCTCAACATGCGCCTGTCGGCGCCGAAAATCCTCGTCGACATCAACGGCATCGCAGCGCTGCAGGGCATACACGTCGCCGACGGGTGCGTGCGAATCGGCGCGATGGTGCGGCATCGCGAGCTCGAGCGCTCTGCCGACATCGCGACGCATCTTCCCCTGCTGCGTGAGGCGCTGCCGCATATCGCGCACGCGGCGATTCGCAATCGCGGCACGTTCGGCGGCAGCATCGCTTTTGCCGACCCTGCTGCCGAGCTTCCGGCGTGCAGTGTCGCGCTCGGCGCCACGTTCCATCTGGCGACCCGGCAAGGCGAGCGGCGTATCGCGGCAGGTGAGTTCTTCCGGGGGCTTTACGAGACTGCCCTGCAAAGCGGCGAAGTGCTGACTGCTGCCGAGTTTCCCGTCCTCGCGCCCGGTTACCGCTCGGCTTTCCGGGAGCTCGCGCGCAGGCAGGGTGATTACGCCATCGTCGGTCTCGCGGCGCACGGCAAAGTCGAGAACGGCGTGGTGTCCGATCTTCGCCTGGTTTATTTCGGTGTGGGCGCAGCGCCGTTTGCTGCAGCCGGCGCGGCTGCCGCGCTCGAAGGGCGCAGCGCGGGCGAGACCGATCTCGCCGGGGCCCAGGCAGCGCTCGGACGCGAGCTCGAGGCTTTCGGCGACGTCCAACATTCCGCCGCGACGCGGCTCCACCTCGCGCAAGTCCTGCTGCGGCGGGTCGTGCTCGAGCTCACGAGGTAGCCGACGATGGATGAGCCGCGCACTTCCGCCGAAATCAAACTGACCATCAATGGCGCCGCGGTCACGCGCACGGTTCCCGCACGGCAGAACCTGGTGGACTTCCTGCGCGACGAGCTTGGTCTCACCGGGACCCACGTGGGATGCGAGCACGGCGTGTGCGGAGCGTGCACGGTCAAGCTCGACGGCGAGATCGTCCGGGGCTGCCTGATCCTTGCGATCCAGTGCGATGGCGCTTGCGTCGACACGATAGAAGGGCTGACCGAAAGCGGTGCGCTCGCCAATCTCCAGCGTGAGTTTCACGCGCGCAATGCCCTGCAGTGCGGTTTTTGCACGCCGGGCATGCTGATTACCGCGGCGGAGCTCGTCGACGCAGGCGGCTCGCCGTCGCGCGATGAGATCCGCGCGCACCTCTCGGGCAACTATTGCCGCTGCACCGGTTATCACGCGATCGTCGATGCCGTGGCGGCCGCGTGTGCAGGGAAAACGGCGACATGAAACACGTTTCACACGGAAGCCCCGGCGACTATATCGGCGCTTCGCTGCCGCGCACCAACGCGAAGCGGCTCGCGGCCGGCCGCGGCCGTTATGTCGACGACCTGCGATTCGCGCGCATGGTGTACGCGGCGTTCGTGCGCAGCCCGCACGCGCACGCGCGCATCCTGAAGGTCGACACCACAGCCGCACTCGGCGCGCCGGGCGTGGTGCGCGTCATCACCGGCGCGGACGTCGCGGCGATGTGCCGTCCGTATGTCGGCGTTCTGCTGCACATCAAAGGCATGCAGTCCGCGCCGCAGCTTCCGCTCGCTGTGGACCGCGCGTGCTGGCAGGGCGAACCGGTCGTCGCGGTGATCGCGCACACGCGTGCGCAGGCCGAGGACGCCGCGCAGCTCGTCGAAGTCGAATGGGAAGCGCTCGATGCGATCGTCGACGACGAGGTCGCCGCCGAGCCCGGCACTGCGCTGATCCATCCCGAGCTCGGGAGCAACGTGTGCTTCGAGCGCGTGATCGACAGCGGGCCGGTCGACGACGCGTTCGCGCAGGCCGCACACGTCCTCGAAGCGACGTTTCACACCGGACGCCACACCGCGGTGTCGGTCGAGCCGCGCTCGTTCGTCGCCGATTTCGATCCATCCGAGCGGCAGCTCACCGTGCATCACGCGACGCAGGCGCCGTTCATGATGCAGTGGATACTCGCGCGTCACTTCGGACTCGACGAGTCCCGCGTGCGCATCGTGGTGCCTGACGTGGGCGGCGGCTTCGGCCTGAAGATCCACACCTATGGCGACGAGCTCGCCACGGTGGCCGCCGCGATGCTGCTTGGCCGGCCCGTGAAATTCATCGCGGACCGGCTCGAAGCATTCGTGTCCGATTTCCATGCGCGCGGGCATCGGGTCAGGGCGCGCATCGCGGTATCGCAAAGCGGCGACATCCTGGCTTTCGAAGCGGACGACCTTTACGGCGTCGGGCCGTATTCGGGCTATCCGCGAGGCAGCGCCGGAGAAGGCGTCCAGGTGGCTAACCTGATCGGTGGTCCCTACAAGCAGCGCGCGCATCGCGTCAGGAGCCGTGCG
>JBKJKJ010000235.1:0-3613 GCA_046597455.1 Burkholderiales bacterium | reverse complement strand
GGTGGCAAACGATTGCGTCCCGCGCTTCTCCTGCTGTCCGCCCGCGCCTGCGGTTACGAGGGACGACATCACCACGAGCTGGCTGCCGTGGTCGAATTCATCCATACGGCCACACTGTTGCACGACGACGTGGTCGACGAGTCGGGCCTGCGGCGGGGCCGGGCGACGGCTAACGCCATGTTCGGTAATGCCGCCGCGGTGCTGGTGGGTGATTTCGTCTATTCGCGCGCCTTTCAGATGATGGTGGATGTGGAGGACATGAAAGTCCTGCGCGTACTGGCCGATGCGACCAACGTCATCGCGGAAGGCGAAGTGCTCCAGCTCATGAACTGCAGAAACGCGGACCTCGACGAGGAGGGCTATCTGCGGGTGATTCGGTACAAGACCGCCAAGCTTTTCGAGGCGGCCACGCGTCTGGGAGCGATACTCGGCCGCGCCGGCGATAAGATCGAGTGCGCGATGTCCGCCTACGGCGCGCATCTGGGCACTGCGTTCCAGCTGATCGATGATGTGCTGGACTATTCCGGGGATCACGCGGTCATCGGCAAGAACGTCGGCGACGACCTGGCCGAAGGCAAGACGACGCTGCCGCTCATCTATGCGATGCGACACGGGACCGCGGAGCAGTCACGGCTCGTTCGTGGTGCCATAGAGCACGGCGGGCTCGACGAGCTCGGCGCCGTTCTCGAAGCGATACGTGCTTCAGGTGCGCTAGACTATGCGCGCGCGCAGGCGCAGGCCGAGTCCCGGGCTGCCTGCGAGGCGCTTGACGCGCTTGCACATTCAACCGCGCGCGATTATTTGTTACAATTGACCGATTTCGCGGTGACGCGAACGTTTTGATAGCGCGCCGCGCGGTTTCCTTCCCGAAGTTTTAACGCGGGCGCTGTCGCTGCATCGGGGTGTAGCTCAGCCTGGTAGAGTACTGCGTTCGGGACGCAGGAGTCGGAGGTTCGAATCCTCTCACCCCGACCATCTTTGTTTTTCACTGTGCTTCAGCACGCGGTTCGCTTCGTGAGAAGGACGGTTCTTCTCGACGCAGGCAGCGCGTTACGGCAGACTAGCGCCACGCATCTACGGCGAATCGCGCTTGGCCAAGATCCTCGTCCTCGTCCTCGGGCTGTTGCTGGCCTACTGGATACTCAAAAGCTACAAACGCAAAGTGCAGCGCCGCGCCGACAAACCGGCGGCGCTCGGCGAGGACATGGTGCGATGCGACCATTGTGGCGTGCACCTGCCGCGCAGCGAAAGCCTCACGAGCGAACAGGCGTTCTACTGCAGTGTCGACCACCGCCGAGCACATCAGAAAACGCAGTGACGACGCGGACCCGGTGATGTCGATCGCCGTCGAATCATTGCAGAACCCGGCCGCTCACGAACCAACGCGGCTGCCGCATGAGCCCGACGCCTTCTGGCGTTCGCTGTTCTATTTCAACATCTATCGTCTGGTATGCGCGGTGGTGCTGCTTGCGGCGGCCACTGCATGGAGCTCGGCGCTGCCTTTCGGCTCGCGCGACTACGCGCTGTTCGTCGGGCTCGCGGGCGGCTACGGCGTGTTCAGCCTGTTGTGCTTCGCTTTAATCCGCATGCGCTGGCGGTTCGATCTGCAGCTCAGCATGCAGGTTGGGGGCGACATCGCGGCTATTGCCGGGCTCACCTACGCCAGCAACGGCGTTTCGAGCGGGCTCGGCTTGTTGCTGCTCACGACGCTTGCCGCAGCCGGGCTCGTTGCACGCGGCCGCCTGACCTTGTTTTACGCTGCACTCGCCAGTCTGGCGGTGCTGCTGGAGCACACCTACGACGTGCTGACATTCGATGCCCCGGTGGCGCAGTATGCGCAGGCCGGGCTGCTGTCCGCAGCCTATTTCGCGGTCGCATGGCTTGCGCACACCCTTGCAAGATATGCCGTTGCGAGCGAAGAGCTCGCAGCTCAGCGCGAGGTCGATCTGGAGAACATGGCGCAGGTCAGCGAGCACGTCATAAGGGACATGCAGGACGGCGTGCTGGTTGTCGACGGGCAAGGTGTCATCCGCCAGTTCAATGCCAGCGCCGAGCGTATCCTGGGCCCGCTGTGGGACCGGCGGGACACCGCGCTCAGGCAGTACGCCCCGGCGCTCGCGCGTCGATTCGAAGCCTGGCGGGCCGACGAGCACGGCGGTGTGAAGCAAAGCGAGATGACCGTCGATCGCGCGGTCGGATCGCGTTTCGTGCCGGTGGGACGGCGCCGCAGCGCAGGTGCAGTGATTTTCATCGAGGACCTCACCCGCATACAGGCTGAAGCCCGGCAGATGAAACTTGCCGCGCTCGGCCGATTGACGGCGAATATCGCGCATGAAATTCGCAACCCGCTCGGCGCGATCAGCCACGCGGCGGAGCTCCTGCAGGAGGAGCCGGCGATCAACGATACGGTGAGACGGCTGACCACGATCATCCAGGACAACAGTTTACGGCTCGACAAGATGGTGAATGACGTCCTGCGCATCAGGCGCGGCGACAGCGCCCACCGGGAACGCTTCGATGTCGTCGATTACCTGAATACGTTCGTCGAGGAGTTCTGCCAGATCCAAAAGATCGCGCCTGAAATTTTCAAAATCGAGCCGACGGGTAATCCACACGTGGTTTTCGACCGCAGCCATCTGAATCAGGTGATGTGGAACCTCTGCCGGAACGCCGCACGCCACTGCCGCGCCGAGCCGCGAAGCATACGCCTCGTCGTCAATGCGGACGTTCGCGACGGTATTGTAAAATTGGACGTGATCGACGATGGGCTCGGCGTCCCGCCAGCTTTGCGCACTCAGCTGTTCGAACCATTCTTCACCACCGCGGCAGGCGGAACAGGTCTGGGCCTCTATATCGCACGCGAAGTGTGTGAAGCGAATGGCGCGACGCTCGATTACGCCGAGACCGAACAGGGCGCGCAGTTCACCGTCCTCTGCAAAGCCGGTTGAGAGGGCCATGAGTAAAAGCCAGGTACTGGTCGTAGACGACGAAGCCGACATCCGCGAGCTTCTGGGCATGACCCTGACCCGTATGGGTGTCGATGCGCACTGTGCGGCGAGCACTGCCGAGGCCCTCGCGCTCCTGGGAAAAAACGAGTACGAGCTGTGTCTCACCGACATGCGCCTGGGCGACGGCGACGGTTTGGCAGTGCTCGATTATGTTTCGAAACACCATCCGCGCCTGCCGGTTGCCGTGATCACCGCCCATGGCAGTGCTGAGAATGCCGTGGCGGCCCTCAAAGCCGGCGCTTTCGATTATCTGGCGAAACCCGTTTCGCTGAACCAGCTGCGAACACTGGTGCGCTCGGCGCTCAAGCTGTCACGCCCGCCGGTGCGCCGGGGTGCAGAGGGGGACGGGCCGTCTTCAGCCGCAGCGCCGCGGCTCATCGGCGAGTCGCCGCTCATGCACGCAACGCGGGCGATGATCGACCGCCTCGCCCGCAGCCAGGCGCCCGTCCATATCAGCGGCGAATCGGGGACCGGCAAGGAGCTCGCGGCCCGTCTGGTCCACCTGAACGGATCGCGCCAGGACGGGGCCTTCGTCGCGGTCAACTGCGGCGCCATCCCCGAGACGCTGATGGAATCCGAGTTCTTCGGTTATCGCAAGGGTGCAT
>JBKJKJ010000181.1:0-4334 GCA_046597455.1 Burkholderiales bacterium | reverse complement strand
CGCTTTCCCCGCATGACAACGCAACGCGCAGTGCTGCACGCTCAGGCGTCCCCTGCGCCTGCGAGAGCCGCGTCGCGCCTGCGCTTTCGCCTGCGCCGTCGCGCCGACCGGTGGCGTAGTGTTTCATGGCTCAATCTGTGCGGCACGGGCATCGTCGCCATCGTGTTCGGGTCCGCCGATCCCCTCGATACCCTGACGCGCGTGTGCGTGTCCGCCATCGGCGTGCATGCCCTGACCCATGCAATGGCATGGTGGATCGACGTGAAATCCGGCAGGCGAGGCGCCTCGCGGGCCATCACATCCAAAAGCGCTTAGAGCGCGAGCCGCCTGGGCTCAGGGGCCAGCTGATTCCAAACGCAGGCCCACGAACGACCGCGCGGCGACACGCGGATATTCCCGGCCAGTACGGTTGTGGTCTCGCCGCTGGGATTTTTGCCTGAAGCGGAAGGTGCGTCGCGCGCTGTTATCCTTCGCACTATTCGAGTGCTCGCTCGAACTTCCACGGGAGGAGTGCAATGCTGAATGTGCATGCAGTGCGGCGTTGGCGTGTGGGCTGTGCGCTGGTGTCGGCTATTTGCGCTTTTCCCGGCTACGCGCAAATGGCGGCTTATCCCGCCAAGCCGATCCGATTTCTGATCGCCAATGCGCCGGGCGGCGGGCTCGACGTTACGGCGCGCGTAACCGGCCCTGTGGTCAGCAGTGCCCTGGGGCAGCAATTGATTTACGATAATCGCGCGGGTGCGACCGGCAGCATCGCCGCGGAGACCGTGGCCAAGTCGGCGCCCGACGGATACACCATCATGGTGGGGGCGATCGGTAATCTCGCCGTCAATCCGCACATATACAAAGGCCTGGGTTATCACCCCATTCGAGACCTCGCGCCCGTCACTTTCGCCGTCTCCGGCAGCAATGTGCTCGTCGTATTGCCCACGCTGCCGGTGAAGACGGTCCAGGAGCTCATCGGCTACCTACGCAAGAATCCCGGTGCGGTCACGTACGGCTCGTCGGGCAGCGGGAATGCAGGCCACCTTGCCGCCGAGCTTTTCTCCAGCATGACGAAAACAAGAATGGTGCATGTGCCTTACAAGGGCGGGGCGCCGGCGATGACCGCGCTGCTGTCCGGCGAAGTACAGCTCATTTTCGCGTCGCCCCCTACGGCGCAGACGCAGGTGAAAGCAGGGCGCGTGCGAGCGCTGGCGGTCACGACGCTCAAGCGTTCGCTGGTGCTCCCCGACCTGCCCACCGTGGCCGAATCGGGGCTGCCGAGTTTCGAGACCGACAACTGGTACGGTATCGTCGTCCCCGCGAAGACGCCGCGTCCTGTTGTCGAGCGGCTGAACCGTGCTTTCGCGCGCGCGTTGAATAGTCCTGAAATCCGGGAAGTGCTGCTGCGCAGCGGACTTGAAGCGGCTCCGGGAACGCCCGAAGCCTTCGGCGCGTACATGAAGTCCGAATACGAGAAGTGGGGCAAGCTGATCGCCGAAGTCGGCATGCCGGCGAACTGATCGCGGCGCGCACTGAGCAGTTGTTCATGGTTTGCCGCGCGTGTTTCTGCGATGCTCAGCGCCATGATGACAATCCGTAGGCATTTCCCATAGGCAACAAACCCGCATCCGTGCAGCCCTCCGATTCCCAGGCGACTCGGCGCGCGCGGCGTCGACCCGAAGGTGCGCAGGCACCGCACGCGGCTGAACCGCGGGGCGAGTCCAGAGAAGCGCCCAAACAGGGCGTGGAGACTCCGGGGCTGGACCCGGATATGGCCGATCTTGTGCAGAAGTTCGAGGCGACCTATGCGAAGTCCGCTTCCGCCACGAATGAGGCGCCGCGGCGTAGCGTCTCGGGGGATGATCTGCTACCCGAATTCGAAGCGGTTTTCCCTGAGCGAGCCGATAAGCACTCGGCCGATACGTTGCCCGCTGCCGCGACGGCCCGCCGAGCGCGGGAACCGCTTTGGGGCCCTGAGACCATACCGGCCCGGCGACCGGTGGCGCGGCCCAAAATCGAGGAGGAGATCGACCTGGACGAGGCGATCTCTATCCTGAGGGCTCCGGAGCTCGAGCGGGCGCGGAGCGAGGAAAGCACTACGCATGCGGCCAACGCGCTTGCTGGTGAACACGCGACCGAAGCGCAGCCCCGCACACCGGCGAAGGCCCCGCAAGCGCAACAGGCCCGGGGCGGCATGAACTGGAGTACCAAATCGCATCGACCGCACTCCATCGCTATCGCCGCAGCGGTGCTCGCGCTCATCATCGGCGTCGTCGTCGGCTATGTCGCAGGGCACCATCCGGGCGCGGTGAAAACGGCCGCGGGATCAGATGCGACACAGACCATCAAGTCGAAGCTGCGCCTCGACTACGACCTGCAGAAGCGCTAAAAAAACAAGGCAGGCCGAAGCCTGCCCTGGTGTTCCCGAAGGTGTTGCTTAAGCGTGCGGCCTGGAATGGTCGCGCCGCTGCTGTTTCTTCATGTGCTTCTTCGAGTGCTGTGCTTTGACCGGCGTGGCAGCAGAGCCCGTCGAATGCCGCGCCGAATTTCCGATGCTGCGGTTCTGCAGGCGGTTCGCGTTCCCGTCGCGCATCGAATCAGCGCGCTGCCTCATTTCGACCCGGTCCTGATCCGTCAGCTTCACTTCTTCGGCGTACGCGCCAATCGACGCAAAACCCAGCATCGCAGCGATGACTGCAGGTACCCATGCGTTTCTCATAACCGTTTCCTCTATCCGTTGTTGGCGAAGCGCCAATGCCGGTTAGACGAGAATGAGGGGCATGCGTTCAATCCGGGGCTCGCGGAACTGGCTGCGCTTGAGCGCACCCGTGCCGCGCGCCGCGACCAGCCTCGATGGCGTCAACCCGGGACCTCGACACGCGTTAATAGGTTGCGCGCAATTCATTCGGCTTGGCGGTGCGCCGGGCGTTCCCGACCGCATCGTCACGGTAGTGCACTGCGCGCTGTGCGAGAAGTCGTCGCCCTTCCTTGTGCGCCGACGCCACCGCTTCCCCCATCTTTTCCTTCTTTCACGTTTTCTTCCACGCCTCCTTCCACGACATGTCGCTGGCTCAGCAAGCGTTCATAGCGCTTCGCTGTGGACGCCCTGGCGATGCACGCGTGATGCGAACGGCATACGCCAAATTTATGGCATAGTCGCATCCCCATGCATTGAGCCGTTGAGCCGAGGAGACGCAGCCATGTTCGAGTACTTTCCCAATAACTACACCTGGAGTCTCGGGGTGATGGGGGCGATCAATCGCGGTGGCCAGATTTCGGAAATCGACGAGGCGTGCCGGCCGCTGAAGGAATTTGCGGCGGTCAAGGCGCTCGGCGGCGATCAGACGGCGCAGCGGGCATGGTTCGAAAGCTGGATGAAGCTCGCCGAACGCGTCGAGCGGCTGGGCGCTGCCGACGAGTCGTCGGGTCGCACGCTGTCCGCGGGACGCAAATATCTACGCGCCGGGATCTATTACCTCATGGCCGAGCGCATGCCGAGCCACAAGGATCCGCGGCGCCTCGACGCCTACAAGCGCGGTATCGCGCTCTACCGCAAAGGCCTGACCCTGCGGCGCGAGCCGGTCGAATTCGTGGACGTGCCTTTCGGGCCGCACCGGCTTCCCGCGTATTTTTCGAAAGCGCCGGGCAACGGTCGCGCGCCGTGCGTCGTGCACTTCGATGGCCTCGATGTGACCAAGGAATTGATCTACCCGTCGGTCGCCGAGGAGTTTCGCCGTCGGGGCATTTCGGTGCTGATCGTCGATCACCCCGGCGTCGGGGCCGCGCTGCGGCTGCTCGGACTCCCGAGTGGACCCGATACCGAGAAGCCGGCCGGTGCCTGCGTCGATTATCTGCAGACGCGAGACGACGTCGACCCGGATCGCATCGGCATCATGGCGTTGAGCCTGGGCGGTTACTACGCACCGCGTGCCGCGGCTTTCGAAAAGCGCTTCAAGTGCGCGGTCGCATGGGGCGCGATTTTCGATTACGGCAATACCGTGAGCGAGCGCATCGGCGGCAAAGGCGAGCCTTCGGTGCCGGGTTATGCGGAGCACGTGAATTGGGTGTTCGGGAAGGACACGATCGAAGAGACCCTCGAAGTCGTCAGGCAAATGACGCTCGAAGGCGTCGCCGACAAGATCACGTGTCCGTTGCTCGTCGTCCACGGTGAGAACGATCGGCAGGTGCCGCTGTGGCACGCGGAGCGGACCATCGCCGCGGCGGTCAACAGTCCCGGCCGCGAGCTGAAGGTGTTCCGGCTCGCCGACGGCGCGGCCGAGCATTGCGGGGCGGACAACGGGCCGCTCATCGTCGATTACATGACCGACTGGGTTGCCGAGAAACTCGGC
>JBKJKJ010000035.1:0-3170 GCA_046597455.1 Burkholderiales bacterium | reverse complement strand
CGGCAGCGTGGAGATCACCGCGCCGGCCGTGGAACGGCCGCACAATTCAATGGTATTCCAGGGCGACTCTCTTTTCCCATGGATGACCGTCCGCGAAAACGCCGCGTATGGCTTGACGATGCGCAGGCGACCGCAACGCGAGATCGATGAAGTCGTCGGCCACTATCTGGCCCGAACCGGCATGAGTCAGTTTGGCAACGCTTATCCGCATCAATTGTCCGGAGGCATGCGGCAGCGTGTATGGATCGCTCGCGCATTCGCCAACGATCCGGACATTCTCTTAATGGACGAGCCGTTTTCGGCGCTGGACGAACAGAACAAGGTGCTGCTGCAGGAGGAGTTGTTGCGCATCTGGGAGGAAACCCGCAAGACCGTATTGTTCATCACGCACAGCGTCGACGAGGCAGTGACGCTGGGAGACCGGATCATGGTCATGAGCGCTCAACCGGGACGGGTGAAGACGCTCGTAGAGGTGCCGTTCGAGCGCCCGCGCAATGTGCTGGAGCTTCGCGCCAGGCCGGAATACGGCGAGCTGGTGTTTTCCATCTGGACGCAGTTGCGCGACGAGGTGCAGCGCGCACGCACGCAAGATGAGCAGCGAACGCAGCGATGACGATGATCAACGAATCACGCGTCGCGCGTCGATCGAAGCTGCTCAGCGCCGGTAACCGCGACCGTCTCCTCAACCTTGCGTCGCCTTTATTTCTGCTGTTGGGCTGGGAGATCGCGGTCCGCGCAGGCTGGCTCGACGCGCGATTCTTCCCGGCGCCTTCGAAGATCTTCGGCACCTTCATCGCGCTCGCCGAGTCCGGCGTCCTGTGGGCGCACACGTGGGCAAGCCTCACCCGTCTCTTCTGGGGTGTGCTGCTTGGCGGAATTCCCGGGCTGCTGCTCGGTGTGGCGATGGGTCTGTACCGGCCGTTGCGGGCCATCCTGGAGCCGCTGGTATCGGCCACCTATCCCATTCCCAAAAGCGCGATCCTGCCGCTCATCCTGCTGATCTTCGGGCTCGGCGAAGCATCGAAGATCGTCATGGTCGCGATCGGGGTGTTCTACCCGATCCTGATCAACGCTACCGCGGGCGTGCTCGAGATCAACAAGGTGTATCTCGATGTCGGACGCAATTTCGGCGCGGGCCGCTGGCAGGTCTTCCGGACGATCGCGCTCCCCGGCGCCTTGCCACTGATCATGAGCGGGCTCAAGCTCGGGGTCGGCATGGGCCTGATCCTGATCGCCATCGCCGAGATGATTGGAGCGAAGAACGGCCTCGGCTTCATGATCTGGAGCGCTTGGGAAATTCTTGCGGTAGAGACGATGTACGTTGGATTGACCGTCATTGCGCTCCTCGGCTTTTTGTTTTCGACGGCGCTCAAGGAGACGGAGCGATTCGTCATTCCGTGGAAAAGCGAGCGCTAAATCGCACAGCTGGGCAAGACAACGAAATCGGGATTCCAAAAATGACTGGCAAAGATTCGAAAGACGGAACAAGCCGTCGTGCGTTTCTGAAAGCGACCGCGCTGGCGGGAGCCAGCGTTGCCGCGGGCGACGCTGTCGCACAGGTTGCTTTGCCCCAGCAGTTGACGGCAAAGAGCGAAAAGGAAAAGGCACTCCCGGGGGACATCACCATTCCACGCCCCGGATCCGACTTCATGGTCGATGTCATCAAGACGCTCGATTTCGACTACGTCGCCGCCAATCCCGGATCGAGCTTTCGCAGTCTGCACGAATCGGTCGTCAATTACGGCGGCAACAAGAAGCCCGAATTGATTACCTGTCTGCACGAAGAATCGGCGGTTGCCCTGGCGCACGGGTACGCCAAGGCCGCCGGCAAGCCGATGGCCGTGTTGGCGCACGGGACGGTTGGCCTGCAGCACGCGGCGATGGCCATTTACAACGCATGGTGCGACCGGGTGCCGCTGGTCATTTTTGCCGGCAACGGCATCGACGCCAACACTCGACGGCCGGGGACCGAATGGTCGCACTCGGTACAGGATGCGGCGGCGATCGTTCGTGACTTCGTCAAGTGGGATGACATGCCCGGATCGCTGCAGCACTTTGCCGAATCCGCGGTGCGCGCGTACAAAATTGCCACGACGCCGCCGATGGAACCGACGCTGATCGTCGCCGACATCGATCTGCAGGAAAATCCGGTCGAGCACGAAAGCTCGCTGCGCGTTCCGCGCCTGGTCAAGTCGATTCCGGCGCAAGGCGATTCCGCTGCGGTCCTCGAAGCGGCAAAGCTGCTGGTCAGTGCGCAGGCGCCAGTGATCATCGTCGATCGGGGCGCAACCAGCCAGGAAGGCGTGATGCGACTGGTGGAGCTCGCCGAGACGCTGAACGCACCGGTGATCGATCTCGGTGGCAGGATGAACTTCCCTAGCCGCCACTACCTCTGTCATACCGACCGCCGCCGCGCGCTGCTGCGCGGGGCCGACGTGGTGCTGCTGCTGGAAGTCTACGACCCCTGGGGCCAGTTCAATTCGGTATCCGATCCGCACAAGGAATATCAGCGGCTCGCCAAGACCGACGTGAAGATCATCAGCATCTCGATGAGCGAATCGTATATCCGGTCCAACTACCAGGACTTCCAGCGATTCATGCCTGTCGACCTGCCCATCGCGGGCGACGTGCAGGCGACGTTACCGGCGCTTATCGATCTGCTCCGGCGCGGCATTGGCGCCGAACGGAAAGCCGCGCTGGCGGTGCGTGCTCCCAAACTGCGCGAGCAGCATGAACAGATGATCTCGAGCGCAAAGGAAGCCGCAGCGATCGGCTGGGACGCCACGCCCGTCAGCACCGCGCGTCTGGCGATGGAGGTGTGGGATGCAATCAAGAGCGAGCCTTGGTCGCTGGCGGTGAGTGATCGCATTACCTGGGCGCGACGACTGTGGCCAACGACGCACTTCCATCAGATGCTCGGCGGCTCCGGCGGTCAGGGCGTCGGCTACGGTGCGCCTGGCGCGGTCGGTGCGGCGCTAGCCAATCGCGACAAGGGTCTCTTCACGGTGACGTTCCAGCCTGATGGCGATCTGCTCTATGCGCCGGGAATCCTGTGGACGGCGGCGCATCACAACATTCCGCTGCTGTTGGTGATGCATAACAACCGCGCTTACCATCAGGAAGTCATGCATCTCCAGCGGATGGCCGCGCTGCATGACCGGCGTCCCGAC
>JBKJKJ010000562.1:0-32725 GCA_046597455.1 Burkholderiales bacterium | reverse complement strand
CGTGCGCGAGCGGGCGGCGCGAGAGCGTATCATTCCGACGGGAGCCTTCAATACTAGCAATAAAGCGAAGGGAGGACACGATGGCCGCGGGCGCACACAAAATCGAATACGAAGTGCTCGAAGGGTGGGACCAGCTTCCCGAGGACTGGAGCTATGTCGAAGTCGCCGGCGTCGCGTGCGATTCGAAAGACCATGTCTACGTGTTCAATCGGGGCGCCTACCCGATGATTGTCTTCGACAAGGAAGGCCGTTTTCTGAACGCCTGGGGCAAAGGCGAGTTCGTCGGGCCGCATGGCATTTTCATCGATCGCGACGACAACCTGTGGCTCGCGGACGACAGGAATCACGTCGTGCACAAGTACACGGCTGACGGCAAACGGCTGATGACGCTGGGCGAGCCCGGCAAGGGCGCCGATACCGGATACCGGATCGGTGAGAGTCCGGTGCTGCGCGCGGCGGGACCGTTCCACCGCGTCACCAACGTCGCCGTGCTGCCGGACGGCGACATGTACATCGCCGACGGTTACGGCAACGCACGCGTGCACAAGTTTTCAGCCCAGGGCAAGCTGCTCTTCTCGTGGGGCGAGCCCGGAAGCGGCCCCGGGCAATTCATGCTGCCGCACGGGATCGCGCTCGACAGCGCCGGCCTCGTCTACGTCGCCGACCGCGAGAACTCGCGGGTGCAGGTGTTCACGCCGAAAGGCGAATACCTGCGCGAGTGGACTTTTCTCAACCGGCCTTACGACATTTTCATCGACGACCAGGACATGCTCCACATCGCTGAAGGCGGTTTTCACAACTACATGATGAAGCGCTCGGAAGGTCCGCTGCCCAAGCACGACCAGACGATGATTTATCCGCCGTGCGGCCACTCGCCGATCGCGCGGGTCACCATCTGCGACCCCGAAGGCACGATCGCCGCGCAGATCGGCGGCGAGAATCCGGTGCTGCCCGGGAACTTCATCGCGCCGCACGGCATCTGGGCCGACAGCCGGGGCGACCTCTACGTCGGCGAAGTCGTGGCGTCCGCGGGCGCCGTCAAACGCATGGCGCCGCTCAAACCGCACGCATTCCAGAAATTCCGCCGCCGGGCAGGGTGAAGGAACGCGAGTCACGGCAACCCGTGCCTCGCAGCGCTTCAGCCTGCGGGCGGGGGCGCGTCCTGATAGCTCACATGCGCGGCAACGATGCGCCAGCCTTCGGGCATGCGTGCCCACGATTGGCTTTGTCGGCCGTGGCGTCCCGCGCGCACGAATTCGAGATTCGTGGTCGCGAAGTCGCGCCCGTAACTGGTCACCACGGTTTTAGTCACGACGCGCGCCAGGCCCGCAGGATTGCGCGCCCCGCGATACGCTGCAATTTCGTCGTGACCGTAGAGCACCTCGCCAGTCCCGTAACGCAGCGTGAGCGCGTCGTTCCAGAACAGCTCGTCGAGCACCGACACGTCGTTGGTCTTGAGCGCGTCTTCGTAACGGCCGAAAGCTGCGGTGACTTCGGCCAGCGTCTGCGGATGATTGATTTCCATCGTGACACTCCACATCTTGGTTACCGGCTCCAGAAGCGCCGGTTGGGTTAATCGGAACGATGCGAGTATGCCAAAATATGCGGTCTCGTTTCGCCCGAATGCCGATCCCACGGGTACTGGGCACGCATCCGCGTATGCATCCCGCGTCCTCGTCATATTCACGCCCGTGCCGATAGAATCGCTTTCGATCGCCCTGATCTGCAACGCCCTCCGCGAGACCCAGGACAAGTGACGCCGATACACCGCAGGAGACCGACGATTCATGCCTGAAAAGCTTCCATCGCTGCGTGACGAGGGCGATGCACCGGCTCGCGCGCGCGGAATCGTGGACTCGGTCTACCGTACTGAATCGCGGCGCGTATTCGCCACCCTGATACGCCTCCTCGGCGATTTCGACTTGGCCGAGGAGGCGCTGCACGATGCGTTCAGAGCCGCTCTGGAGCAATGGCCGCGTGACGGTGTGCCGGCCAACCCGCGCGCGTGGCTCGTCTCGGCGGGCCGTTTCAAGGCCATCGACGCCATGCGCCGGCGTGCGCGGTTCGACGCGCTCGACGACGTGCCTGAGCCGGTTGATCCGGCAGGGGATCACGCGGCAGCAAACGACGACGAGAGCCTCGAGGACGACCGGTTGCGGCTGATCTTCACATGCTGCCATCCCGCGCTGCAGCCGGATGCGCAAGTGGCGCTCACGCTACGGGAAATATGCGGCCTCACCACCGAAGCGATCGCGCACGCGTTCCTGACCGCGCCTTCCACACTGGCGCAGCGTATCGTGCGCGCGAAGTCCAAGATCCGCGACGCACGCATTCCGTATCAGGTGCCGTCGCCGCACGAGCTGCCCGAGAGGCTGGACAGCGTGCTGCGCGTGATTTACCTCGTGTTCAACGAAGGTTACTCCGCGTCGTCGGGCGCATCGCTGACGCGGGACGATCTCTCGGCAGAGGCGATACGCGTCGCGCGGCTGCTCGTCGAGCTGCTGCCTGAGCCCGAGGCGATCGGTCTGCTCGCCTTGATGTTGCTGCACGAATCGCGGCGCGAAGCGCGCGCTTCGCCCACAGGCGACGTCATCCTGCTCGACGACCAGGACCGCTCGCGATGGAACAGGAATCTGATCGCCGAAGGTTCGGCGCTGGTGCAACGGGCGCTCACATCCGGCCGGGTCGGGCCTTACACAATCCAGGCGGCGATCGCTGCAGTTCACGCCGAGGCGCCCCACCCTGCTGCGACCGACTGGGCCCAAATCGTCGGCCTATACGATGTCCTGATTCGTTCACAACCTTCGCCGATCGTTGAACTCAATCGCGCGGTCGCCATCGCGATGCGCGACGGGCCGCTCGCAGGTCTTACCCTTATCGACGCCATTCTCGAGCGCGGGGATCTGGACGAATACCCTCTGGCACACTCGGCACGCGCTGAGCTCTGCCGGCGCCTGAACCGAATCGATGACGCCCGAGTCTCGTACGAACGCGCACTCGTTCTGACGCAGCAGGCGCCGCAGCGCCGGTTCATCGAACGCAGACTGGAGGCGCTGTAAGATCTACGCCGCTCCTTCGGGCGCAACGGCCCGCTTAGGCGGCTGCCGCCGCTGGGTGCGATCCGCCGCTCCTTCGGGCGCAACGGCCCGCTTAGGCGGCTACCGCCGCCAGGTCCGATCCGCGGCGCCTTCGGGCGCGATATATTCGAAGCGGCTTGTCGATTTGGCGCGGCGCCCAGCGACTATGCAGCATCCAGACCACAACCCCGGAGGCCCGTATGCCGGATCGTCGCACCCCGACCGCCCCGTCCACCGCAGCGCGCGGCCCCGTCGCGCTTCTCATTGCCACGCGCAAAGGCGCTTTCATCCTGAAGTCCGATCCGGCGCGGCGCACGTGGGCCGTCACCGGGCCGATGTTCTTCGGTCACATCGTACATCACATGGTGCTCGATCCGCGCGACCGCCGCACACTGCTCGTCGCCGCGCGCACCGGGCATCTGGGTCCCACCGTTTTCCGCTCCGGCAATTTCGGCAAGACGTGGAAAGAAGCCGCAACACCGCCCGCCTTCGCCAAGGCTCCGGAAGGGCAAAAAGGCCGCGTCGTCGATCACACCTTCTGGCTCACGCCGGGCCACGCGAGCGAGCCTGACGTCTGGTACGCGGGCACTTCCCCGCAAGGGCTGTTCCGCAGCGACGACGGCGGCGATACCTGGGGGCCCGTATCCGGTTTCAATGACCACCCGATGTACGCCAAGTGGACCGGCGGCGAGCAGGACGGCACCCCCGACGGGCCGAAACTGCATTCCATCAATGTCGACCCGCGCGATCCCGCACATCTATACATCGGCATGTCGAGCGGCGGGGTATTCGAGAGCATGGACCGGGGTGAGGACTGGAAGCCGCTCAACGCCGGATGCGCCGCGGATTTCCTGCCCGACCCCGATCCGGAATACGGGCACGATCCACATTGAGTGCGCCTGCATCCCGGCGCACCCGATACCCTGTACCAACAAAATCACTGCGGCCTGTATCGCATGGATCGAACACGCGGAAAGTGGGCGCGCATCGGCGCGAACATGCCGAAAAAGATAGGCGATATCGGTTTCCCGCTGGTATTGCATCCGCGCGACCCGGCCACGCTGTGGGTGTTTCCGATGGACGGCACTTCGGTGTGGCCGCGAACCAGCCCCGGCGGGAAGCCTGCAGCCTATGTCACGCGCAATGCGGGAAAAACCTGGCTGCGCCTCGACGCAGGGCTGCCGCAGACCCAGGGGTGGTTCACGGTGAAGCGTCAGGCGATGACCGCCGACGCGCACGATCCGGTCGGCCTTTACTTCGGGACGACCAGCGGCGAAGTCTGGGCGAGCCGGACCGAAGGCGCAAAATGGTCGAGCATTGCGCGCCACCTGCCGGAAATCTACGCTGTCGAGGCCGTCGAACTCGTACGATGAAAGTGCTCATCCCGTCCCCGTTGCGCAGCTACACCGGCGAATGCCGCGAAGTCGCGGCCGTTGGCGCGACGCTCGCCGAAGTGCTCCGTGACCTGGACCGGCGCTATCCCGGCATCCGCTTTCGCATGATCGACGAGCAGGATGCCATCCGGCGGCATATTCGCATCTGGGTGAACCAGGATCAGGTGAGCGCGCTCGACACGCCGCTGTGCAGTTCCGACGAGGTGATCATAATTCAGGCGCTGAGCGGTGGATGAGCACCTTCGCCAGCAGGCCGCGTAATACCGATCGAGATGGAGAGCGTCGATGAAATACCTGTGTCTGGTTTACAGTGAAGAGAAAAAGCTCGACGACGTGCCCGTCGACGAGTGTCTGGCGTGCGGCACGGCGCTGCGCGAAAGTGGCCGGCTGGTCGCCGCCGAAGCCCTCCAACCCGTTCAGACCGCCACCACGGTGAGGGTTCGCAACGGCAAAGTCTCCATCACCGACGGCCCTTTCGCCGAAACGAAGGAACAACTCGCCGGCTTCTACCTCATCGAGGCCAGGGACCTGAACGAGGCGATCCAGTCGGCTGCGAAAATCCCGCCGGCGCGCGTGGGCAGCATCGAAGTGCGGCCGATCCGGGATCTGCTGGCCGAAATCGACAGCGCCTGAACGTCGCGGCGATCAGTCCTGCCAGGCATGGGTGCCGCGTCAGGTCACTAGTGGAGGCGACGGGCCCGCTTCCGAGCGGGCGGCCGTTGCGAACGTTACTCTCGAAATCACTGATACAGTCCACTGGAACCGTTCGGCGCGCCATTCCAGAGCACTGACGCAACTCGACGAGACCGACGGTCGCACCGACGAATTCGCTGTCGCGAGGCCGCCGAGACGGTCCGCCTTTTTCCTTGTGGACTTGCGCTGCACCACAACCACTGCGCGCCCCCTTCGCAACCACTTCGCGACGACTGCGACGCGCCTTGAACTTCATCTGCGAGCTTGAACTTTAGCCGCGGAACTCGCTCACACCTGAACGCGCGGGACGCAGCCATCGGTCCTGCCGATGAACCGTTTCCTGTTTGCGTTTTTGCCGTCGAACCTGGCCGAGCCATGCGGCGTTGCAGCGCGATTTTCCTGCAGCCGACGCGTGCCCATAAGTCTTGACGATGCCGGATCGTTGCTATACGGTCCCGCACTGTTCAGGGGAAGCTGACACTCGATCGGCATACGCACCAACCATTCCAGGAGGGGTTCATGGACGGGAAGTGGACACGTCGGCTCGGCATCGGTGCACTTGCTGCAACGTTCGTTGCGGCATCCTCGATGGTTTTCATCTCCAGTCAGCCAGCACACGCACAGGACAAGCCCCGTAAGGTGGTGCTGCGCTTTGCCGCAGACTTCTCGCCGCCGCCGCATCCGGCCGGGCTCGCGCTGCAGTATTTCGCGGAAAGGCTGCCGCAAGTCATCCCCGGAAGTGAAGCGCGAATCTATTACGCCGGGGCGCTCTACAACATCCCCGAGGCATTCGAAGCCATGCGGCAGGGCAATCTCGAAATGACCTGGATGCAGATCGGCAAAGCCGCGCCCGTCGAACCCTGGATGATGACCATGGTCGGACCCGGCATATTGACGACCCCGGGCGCGGTAGACCATATCGAGGAGACAAAGACCTATCAGATGCTGGTCGAGCGTCTTGCGAAAAATCAGGCCATAAAGGTCTTCGGCGTCGGGCAGATGAGTTTCGGCATGGGTATAGGGGGCAAGAAGCGTTACCTCAAGCCCGACGATTTCGCCGGCAAGAAAGTCCGCAGCATGGGACCTGTCGAGAACGCCTCGCTCGACGCCTGGAAAGCCAACCCGGTCGTGATGTCTTTCGGTGAGGTGCCGACCGCGATCGAGTCGGGCGTCATCGATGGGCTGTTGACCAGTATCGGCGGCTGGCTTTCGGTGCGCGAGCAGGCGCCTTATTACACGACCGGAGGCGCCGGCGCATTCACCGGCGACTATTACATGATCAGCGCGAGCCGTCGCTGGTGGGACCGCCTGACCCCGCCGACGCAGGCCGCGCTGCAGAAACTGATCGCAGAGACGATCAAGGTGCAGAAGGAATACAACTGGTGCGTCGACAAGCTCACCTATGACAAGTACGGCACCCAGGACCCGTCCAAACCGGGGATCTACTGGATGAAGCCGCAGGAGGTCGCCGCGCTCACCTCCGCCGTGGGCGACAAGTCGAGCCGGTACATCAAGACCAAGACGCCGCCCGAAGCGAACAAATGGGTCGACACTTTCGGCCAGGAAGGCCGCGCGCTCTCGAAGCAATATCCGGCGGGCTCGTCATGGATCGAAAAGACCGACTGCTCGAAACACGCTTCGAAGATCGTCGTTAAATAACGCGCCGCAAGCGTGGAGAAGGCTTACGCGATCTGGCGCGCGTTCCAGGATCGATTCCTGGCGCGCGTCTCGGCGCTCATGCTCCTCGGCTGCACCCTGCTCGCGCTGCTCGAAGTGGTGAGGCGTTACGTTTTCGGCGTCTCGTTCGAGTGGCAGCAGGACGCCGTCACGCTTTTCGTGCTCGCGGCCATCTTCCTGCACTTCGGCACGTCGCAGCGTCGCGGCTCACACCTGAATGTAACCCTGCTGCCGGGCCTGCTCGAGACACGCGGAGACCGTGCACGGCGCGCGGTCGACTACATCCGGGCGATCGCGCTGGCAATCTCGCTTTTCTTCATGATCGCTGTGGTGTGGTGGGGAATTCCTGAAATAGTCGACAGCATGCATTACGCGAGCCGCAGTGAAAGCCTGGCGTTTCCCCTTTGGCCGTTTCTGCTGGCGCTGCTCGCCGGCTTCGCTTTCATGGCCGTGTCGCTGTTCTTCCAGGTGTACAGAGCAATCCAGAAGCTTCGCGGCCGCATCGTTCTCGCGGACCCGGTCGACGAAGGCGAAGCGCTGCACTAACGGGCTTGAGCGTTAACCAGGGGTAAGCGGATGTGGATCGTCGGCGGACTGGTACTCGCGCTGCTGCTGCTGAGCGTCCCGATCGGCATCGCGCTGTCCGGCGCGAGCGCGGTCTACATCCTGATCGACCCACTGCTCGAGCCCGAAGTCATCTTCAGGGCTTTTTTCAACTTCATCAACCGCTACTCCCTGATGTCGATCCCGCTTTTCATTTTTGCGGGATTCCTCATGGAGCGAACCGGCCTGGTCGGCCAGCTCTTCCGCTTCGCCGATGCGCTGGTGGGATGGCTGCCGGGGGGGTTCGGCATCGCCACTATCCTGGCATGCGTGCTCTTCGCGGCGATTTCGGGCTCGAGCGTGGCCATGGCAGCGGCCATGAGCGTGATCGCGATTCCGGAAATGACCAAGCGCGGTTATCCGCCATGGCTGGCCGCGGGCCTGGTCGCGACGGCGGGCGGCATCGCGATCCTGATACCCCCGAGCATCATCCTGATCCTGTATGGCATCGTCACTGAAACTTCGGTGGTGCGCCTCTTTTTCGCCGGCGTCATCCCAGGCCTGCTGCTCGCGCTCGCCAACATCGTGGCGATCGTGGGCATGTCGTGGTACCTGAAGCTGCCGCGCGGGACATTCAGTGCTAAGGCGGTGTGGCCGGCAACGCTGGGCGCGCTCCCCGGCTTCGGCATGCCCGTGCTCATCCTCGGCGGCCTCTACGGCGGCTTGTTCACGCCGACGGAAGCCGCCGCCGCGGCCTGCGGCTACGCGTTGATTTACGGGTTCTTCACCGCACGGCGCGACTTCCTCAAATATCTCATTCCCACGACCGTCCGGGCATTGAATCTGAGCGCGGTCATCCTGTTCCTGGTGGGGTCCGTGGGCGTGTTCCAGTTTCTCGCTTCGAACCTGTACTGGCCGCAGGCGATCACCCAGACCGTGGTTTCGTGGGGTCTGACGCCGCTCGGCTTTCTTTTTGCATTCATCGCAGTGGAGCTCGTGCTCGGCATGTTCGTCGATGGCGTGGCGATGGTGCTGCTGACCGTACCGGTCGTATACCCTGTGGCCTACGCGCTGAAGATCGATCCGATTCATCTCGCGATCATTCTGACGCTCGCCATCGAGATGAGCCTGGTGACGCCGCCGGTCGGCCTGAATTTGTTCGCGGTCAGCGGCACTTCGAAAATTCCGGTGTCCGAAGTCGTGAGAGGAGCCATCCCATTTTTCCTGAGCGACGTCATCGTGCTGCTGCTGGTGATCTTCTTTCCGGCACTCGCGACATGGCTTCCGGATCAGCTTGTCGTCAACGTGTTCAAATGAGCGCGGGAACGAGCCGGCGTGCGCGGCGCCGGCGATACGCGTTCGTGAAAACCTCATAGGAGCTTTGCATATGAAATCCGTACTGGCCGCTGCCGCCGTAACCGCCCTGCTCACCGCATGCCAGACCGTGCCGGCGGAACCCCCACGCGCCACCGCGCAGTTGCAGACGACCAAAGGCAACAAGACATTCGGCGAAGCGACCTTCGACCAGGTCGGCGACAAAGTGCACGTCGTGGTGTATGTCCAGGGGCTCAAGCCGAACCAGGAGCACGGCCTGCACATACACGAGAAAGGCGACTGCAGTTCCGGTGACGGCATGAGCGCCGGCGGGCATTTCAATCCGTTCGCGAAGCCGCATGGCCGGCACGACAGCGCCGAGCGTCATGCAGGCGACCTGCCTTCGCTCAAGGCCGGTAAAGACGGGCGGGCGAAAATCGATGTGGAAATCACCGGCTTCACGGTCGCCCCCGGACCTGCCAGCATCATCGGGCGCGGCCTGATCGTGCACGCGGATCCTGACGACTACAAGACCCAGCCGACGGGCAATGCGGGTGCGCGCCTCGCGTGCGGCGTGATCCAGCCGGGCTGACCGGCGCCGGCGCGGCGCGGCGCGAGATCAGGATGCGGCCATTGGAGGAAGCAGGCACCGCCCCGAGATATCAGGCGGTGCTTTTCGACCTGCTGACCGCTTTGCTCGACTCGTGGTCGCTCTGGAACCGCACCGCAGGTTCCGAAGCCGCAGGGCGGCAATGGCGTCTCGAATATCTGAAGCGCACGTACGGCTGCGGCCCTTATCGCGCTTATGAGACGCTCGTCGCCGAAGCCGCTGCGGCCGTCGGCCTCGATCGCAGCTATGCGCAGGCACTGGAACGCAACTGGCTCGATCTGAATCCGTGGCCCGACGCCGTGGCCGTCCTCACCGCACTGGCCGGCAGTCATCGCCTGGGCGTGGTGACCAACTGCTCCGAGCGGCTGGGGCGGATCGCGGCCGAGCGTGTCGGTGTTCCTTTCGAAGTCGTGGTGACCTCCGAAAGTGCGGGCTATTACAAGCCCGATCCGCACCCCTACCGGCTGGCGCTCGAGCAACTTGGGCTTGCGCCCGATCGGGTGCTGTTCGTCGCCGGCTCCGCTTACGATCTTGTCGGAACCGCGCGAGTCGGCCTCGATACCTTCTGGCACAACCGGGCCGGCCTCACCGCACCGCCCGGCGCGCCCGCAGCACGGATGGAAAGCCGAACGCTCGATCCCCTGGTCGGACTTGCACGCACACCGCTTTGAGCGCCTCGCGCGAATACGATGCAGATCGCGAAGCCCGGCGCCCGCGGTGATGACCCCACTTCAGATCACTTTGGACTTCCTGAGCGCATCGATGCGTCCTGCGTCGTAACCGATTTCCCGCAGCAACGCCTCGGTATGTTCGCCCAGCGCCGGGTCCGGGCGCGCCGGCGGATCTTCTGCGACCCGCACGGGTGACCCCAGCATGCGGTAATCGCCTCGCTGCGGATGCGAAATCGTTTGCAGCCTGCCGCCTTCTTTCACGAACGGATTTTCGAGCGCCTGCTCGAGATCGTTGATCGGCGCAGCGGGCACCGCACCCGCGAAAACCGCGAGCCATTCCGGGGTCGTGCGCTTTTCGAGCTCGCTGTCGAGCAGCGTCGTCAGCAGATCGCGATGCTTCAGACGGTCGGCAAAGCGGTGAAAGCGCGCATCCGCGATCCAGTCGTCGCGCCCGAGCTTCGCGCACAATGCCGGCCAGAACTTTTCCTTGTTGCACATCAGGTATATCCAGCCGTCGCGCGTGCGGTAAAGCTGGCACGGCGTGAGCACAGGATGCGCCGAGCGCGCCAGGCGCGTCGTCGTCACGCCTTCGTTCAGATACCACGTCGCCAAATAGGATGTGTTGAAAAGCGCCATGTCGAACAGGCTCACGTCGATGTCGCGCCCGACCCCGGTCGCACGCGCCGAGGTCAGCGCAGCGAGCAGCGCGTACGCGAGACCCAGCCCCGTCATCAGGTCGACGATCGACAATCCGAAGCGCGTCGGAGGGGTGTCCGGTTCGCCGGTCAGCGAGAAATAACCCGCCTCCGCCTGCATGAGATAGTCGAAACCGGGCCAGTCGGCACGCGCACCAGTGCGCCCGTATGCGCTCAGGTGGGCGCAGACGATTTTCGGGTTCACGTCTTTCAGGCGCGCGTACACGAGACCGAGCTTCGCGGGCACATCGCCGCGCAGATTCGACGCGAGCGCATCGGCGCTGCGCACGAGGTCCAGCAGCACGGCCTGGCCTTCGGGCCGGGACAGGTCGAGCGTGAGGCTTTTCTTGTTGCGGTTGAAGCTCGCGAAAAATTCGCTGTCGCCGGAGCCGAAGAAATACGGGCCGACTGCGCGCGACATGTCGCCACCGTCGTTCGGATTCTCGATCTTGATGACTTCAGCACCCTGGTCGGCGAGAAACATCGTGCCGAAAGGGCCTGCACCGTATTGCTCGACGGCGAGAACGCGCACACCAGTTAGCGGGAGCATGACGGTGCGCCTCAGGCCGGATTGCGTTTCACGAGCTCGCGCGCAATGATGATGCGCTGAAGCTCGTTGGTGCCTTCGCCGATCGCCAGCAGAGGCGCGTCGCGGTAGTAGCGCTCGAGATTGAATTCCTTCGAGTAGCCATATGCGCCGTGGATGCGCATCGCCTCAAGGCTGTTCTCCAGCGCAGCCTCGGTCGCATAAAGCTTCGCCATCCCGGCCTCCAGGTCGCAGCGCCGGCCGGCATCGTACGCGCGTGCCGCGGATTCGACGAGCAGGCGCGACGCCTCCACGCGGGTTGCCATGTCCGCGAGCTTCAGCTGAATCGCCTGGTGCGCCGCGATCGGCTTGCCGAAAGTCCTGCGTATTTGCGCGTAGCGCAGGGATTCTTCGAGACACGCACGAGCCAGACCCGCGCCGCGCGCCGCGACGTTGATGCGCCCGAGCTCGAGGCCGTTGAGCACCTGCTGCAGACCGCGGCCTTCCTCGCAGCCAATCAGATTGGCTGCCGGTACGCGGCAATCCTCGAAGACCATCTCGCCGGTGTCGATGCCGCGATAACCGAGTTTATCGAGCTTGCGAACGATGTTGAAACCCGGTCCTTTCTCCATCAGCAGCAGGCTCATACCCTTGTGAGGCGGATCAGCGCGCGTATCGGTCTTGACCAGCACCGCCAGGATTCCGCCTTCGACGCTGTTGGTGATCCACGTCTTTGCACCATTGACGAGGTAATGATCGCCATCGCGGCGCGCATGCGTGCGGATCGCCTGCAGATCGGTTCCGCAATCGGGCTCGGTCAGCCCGACGCCCCCGCGCAGCTCGCCGCTCGCAAACCGCGGCAGGTAGCGAAGCTTCTGCTCCGCCGTGCCGTAACGCTGCACGGCGGCCGCCATGATGAGGTGCGAATTGAAAAGACCCGCGACCGACATCCACACCGCCGAAACACGCTCGACGATTTTCGCGTAAGTCGTCGCCGGGAGACCCAGACCGCCATACTCGGGCGCGATGGTGGCGCCGAAAAGTCCGAGCGTCTTCATTTTCTCGACGATCTGAGCGGGGTACACATCGGCCGCTTCGAGCTCGCGCACCACCGGGCGCACATCGCGCTCCAGAAAGCGGTCGACGCTCTCGAGGATCAGCGGCTCCTGGTCGTCACCCTGATCGTTACCCTGCGGCGGCATCGCGACCAAATCAGTCGTCCAGGTCGTCTATGGCGTGACCGCGCCGGGGCACGAGGATCGAACGCTCGTAGGTCATGAATGCTGTGCCGTCCGATTTCTTCCCGGTGGTTCGCACCGTCACGATGCCCTGCGTCGGGCGCGATTTCGAGTCGCGCACCTCCAGCACTTCCGATTCAGCGTACAGCGTGTCGCCGATGAAAACGGGTGCGCTCATCCGCACTTTTTCCCAGCCCAGATTGGCGATCGCCTTGTGGCTCAGATCGCTGACGCTCAAGCCGGTAACGATCGCGAGCGTGAGGCAACTGTTTACAAGCGGCCGCCCGAACTCGGTCTTCGCACAGTACGCGGCATCGAAGTGCAGCGGATGCTGATTCATCGTGATGAGCGTGAACCACGTATTGTCGGCTTCGCTGATGGTGCGTCCGGGGCGATGCTCGTAAACGTCGCCGACCGTGAAATCCTCGAAATGGCGGCCGAACGATTCCCGGTAACGATTCGGTCCGACCTGCCTGTGCCCCGCGGTCATGGGATGCTCAACCGCCGGCGGCCGCGATGCGCCGGGCGCCGGCCTCGTCAGGCCGCGTCAGGCGCAGCACGGCGCCGACGTCCTGCGCGTGCTCGAGCGCGAGAAGCGCCTGGGCAAGCTCGTCGCGCCGGCGTGCCGGGAGGTATGGGGCGGCAAGCCCGTCGAACTTCTCTCGCAGCTCGAGCGCGGACAGGAAATTGGCGGGCTCCCCTTTGGGCACCTGCACGTAAGTCTCGAACATCCCTCGTGCGGTTTTGATCTGAACGCTCGCGCTCAGCTCCTGGGGAAAATCGGCTTGCGCCCGGGGATCGACCCAGGTCCGGACTTTCCTGCACAGCGCGAGGGTACGGGCGTCGCCCAGGTGACTCGCGTAGTCGTCCCACACCATCCCGCCGCTGCGCAGCGCCACCGCCGCGCAGAACGCCATGGAGAACTGGCCGTCCACCACGGACTTCGGCGACTGCTTGGCCGCTTGCGGATCACCAATGATCTTCCAGCCCGGTTCCGGCACCCCTACCACGACTTCCTGGACTTCATCGGCCTGGATGCCGTGCTCGCGGGCGAGCGCGAGGATGCCGTCGATCGCCGCGTGGCTGTAGCGGCACGAGGGATAAGGCTTGACCGCGATCTTCAGCGTTTCCCAGCGTCGGCCGAGCGCGTCCGCGGCTTTCGCCGCATCGGCGGCGGGGGCATACGCGTGGAGGAAACCCCACTTGCCTTCGAACGCGTCGGCAGCACCCTGATAGCCTTCGCGCGCCAGCGTCGCCGCGATGAGCCCGCACATCGCGGCGTGACCGACGTGCGAGCGCTTGGTCCACGCGCCGTTCGACAGAAACTGCATCGAGCCCGCCGACATGCTGAGCACGATGCCGAAAGCCTGGGCGCAGTGCTGCGCGTCGAGCTGGAAAATGCGCCCGGCGGCCGCCGCCGCCCCGAAGGCCCCGCAGGTCGCGGTCGGGTGAAAGCCGCGGTCGTAATGCGCCGCCGGATCGAGCGCGAGGCTCAGGCGGATCTGCGTCTCGTAACCGGCGACGATGGCGGCGATCACGGCTTTACCGTCGGCCCCCGTCATTTCCGCCGCAGCGAATGCGGCCGGCACGATCGGCGCGCTCGGGTGCAGCGAGCCCGGCGCGTGCGTGTCATCGAAATCGAGCGAGTGCGCAAGGGTTCCGTTGAGCATCGCAGCACCCGGCGGCGTGTAGGTGCCGCCGTCGCCGATCACCGTGCACGCACCGCCCGTGAACCCGAGGCTGGCCGCTGCCGAGATCATTGCCGGCGTCGATTCGGCGTCGTTGCGGGCGCGCAGCGCGATGCCGACGAGATCGAACGTCAGCGCCTTCACGCGCTCGCACACTTCACCCGGCAGCTTCTCGTACGAAATACCGGCAACGAATTCGGAAAGCTCACGCGTAATCGCAGTCATGACATTCTCCAGGGCCCGGCTGCACCGTGAACGGGCGGCCGCAACGCACACAGCATAAGAGAGGGGCGTGGTGCAGGCAACCCGGAGAAGCTGCGCCACACGTCATGGCGATCCCGGACCCTGACCCTGACCCTGTGACGCCTCACACGCCCATGAACGAGAACGTGCGCGCGGCGATGTGCCCGGCGTGGCTCCACGTCGCGCAGAAACGTGCGCCCGGGATGACTTCGCCAACGCAGTGTGCGCCCATCGCGACGAGTTTCGGCAAATGATCCGTATAGTGAAAGTGTTCCCCCACCAGGATCAGCACCGCAGAGGGGATTTTGCGCATGGCAGGGGCAAGGTCGTACGCGCCGAGCGCGTTCAGGGGCTGCCAGCGCTCGCGTCCGGCCTCGATCTGGGCGACGTTGATGCGGTCCATCCACGATTGGTCGGCGTCGACCGGCGCATGGGCCGCGTCGTGCTCGTTCACGAACTGGAGTGTGCGGGTCAGCGGGAAGCCGGTCGGATCGCTCGGCCGCAAGCTTCCGTGCAGCGGCGCGTGCGCCTGCGCGCTCGAAGACTTCTCGGGGTAATACGGACAATTGACGAGCACAGCGGAGTCGATACGGCGAGCATGGGCCGACGCGAGCTCGGCCGAGACGTGAGCGCCCGTGGCCTCCCCCAGCGCCGTTGCACGCGCGATCCCGAGCGCGTCCATGACCGCCACGACACAGCGCGCGTAATCGGCAAGCGTGGGCTGCTGCGCCACGTGATCGGATTGCCCGCAGCTCGGATAGTCGATCGCGATCGCCTGGACTTTAGGCGCCAGCGCTTCGAGCAGCTCGATCATCAGTGCCGACGACTGCTGGTTGATGTGGCTGATCACCACGGCACGTTCGTGCGCAGCACCGCTGCGGCGAAAGTGTATGTGGCCGTAAGGCGTTTTCACGAGGCCCCGCTCCATCCCCTCCACCATATGCCCGTTCCTTTTTGCTCGGTGCCGCCGATCAGCCCATCACTACATCACCCCGTCACTACATCACTACATCACCCCATCACTACATCACCCCATCACTTCGCCACCTTGTCGCCGTGCCCCGTAATGCTTCCATGCTCGCCCAGGCGCGGCGCCGCTTTTTTGTACGCCGGGCGCACGCCGTCGAAGCGCAAAGGCAAACCGACCGTGGGCAACGCACCTTCGGGACCCTGCTGGACGATTCCGAGCGCCTCGACCTGCTCGTCCTCGAGAACCTGATCGAGCCGCTGCACGGGGGCGTTCGGAACCCCGTGTGCATCGAGAAGCCGCCGCAGGTCTGCGATCGTAAATTTCGCGACCTCTTCGTCGAGGAGCGTAATCAGCACGCGCCGGTTCTTCACACGATCGGCGTTGGTCACGAAGCGCGCATCGGTTGCGAGCTCGGCACGGCGCAGTGCCTTGACGAGCTTCGCAAACAATCCGTCATTGCCCCCGCCGATGACGATCCAGCCGTCGCTCGCTTTGAATGCCTGATAGGGAACGATGCCGGACGCACCCGACCCCTGGGGCTTCATCTGCCGCGGGGCGATCGTGACGCTCGCGAGCTGTATGGTGGTATACGCGAGTGCGGTCTCGAACAGCGACGTCTCGACCAGCCCGCCCAGCCCGGTCTTCCCGCGCTCGAGCAGGCTGCTCAGGACGCCGACTGCCGCCCACAAACCCGAGCCCATATCGATCGTCGCGACAGGATTGCGTATTGGCGGACGTGTCTCGTCTTCACCCGTGATGCTCATCAGACCTGCATAGGCTTGCATGAGCGGATCGTAACCGGGCTTGTCGGACATGGGCCCGCCGCGCCCAAAGGCGCCGATGTCGCAGTAGACGAGCGACGGCTTCAGCGCCAATAGTTTTTCGGGCCCCAGCCCGCGCTCGATTGCCATGCCGGGACGCAGGTTGAAAATCACCGCGTCAGCCTCGCGCACGATGAGCTGCTCGAGCGCATCGCGCTGTTCGGGCACGCTCAGATCGGCGGTCACCGCGCGCTTGTTGCGGTTGAGCGCGACGAAGTGGGGCGCCGAGCCGTCCCAGAACGGCGGTCCCCAGCCGCGGGCGAAATCGCCGCCGTTGGGCGATTCGATCTTGATCACGTCCGCGCCGAGCTCTGCCATGATCAGGCCCGCATACGGCCCTGCAACGCTGTTGCCGACTTCGACGACGCAATACCCCTCGAGCGGTTTGCTGCTGGCCAACGTGTTTGCCCCCTGTTACCGTCACTGCATTGATTCAGCACCTGCGCATCAGTACGAACGCGGAAGCTCCAGCACGTGCTGCGCAACGTAAGCGAGTATGAGATTGGTCGATACGGGTGCGATGCGTGCGAGCCGCGCTTCGCGCCATTTGCGCTCGACGTCGTATTCGCGGGCGAAGCCGAATCCGCCGTGCGTCTGCATGCACGCTTCGGCGGCACTCCACACACATTCGGCCGCGAGGTAACGCGCCATGTTGGCTTCAGTGCCGCAGGGCACGCCGGCCTCGAACATCGCGGCAGCGCGCCGAACCATCATGTCCGCCGCCTCCATCTGGATATGAGCCTGCGCGATGGGGAACTGGATCGACTGGTTCTGCCCGATCGGACGACCGAACACCACCCGCTCCTTCGCGTAGGCGGTTGCGGTCCGCGTGAACCAGCGCGTGTTGCCGATCGCCTCGGCCGCAGTCAGCACGCGCTCGGCATTCATGCCGTCGAGAATGTAGCGAAAGCCTTTGCCTTCTTCACCGATCAGGCTGTCGGCGGGGATCTCGAGATCGTCGAAGAAAACTTCGGTGGTGTGGTGGTTCACCATCATTTCGAGCGGCCTGATGTCGAGCCCTTTACCGAGAGACGCCCGGATGTCGATGAGGAACGTGGATATGCCGTGTGACCGGCTTTTCACCTCATCGGCCGCCGTGGTGCGCGCGAGCACGAGCATCAGGTCGGAATGCTGGGCGCGCGACGTGAATATTTTCTGACCCTTGAGCGTGTATCCGTTCGCCTGCCTGACGGCGCGAGTCTTGAGCTGGGTCGTGTCCGAGCCGGTCGTGGGCTCGGTCACGCCGAACGCCTGCAACCGCAGCGTGCCCGCCGCAATCTGGGGCAGATATTTGCGCTTTTGCGCTTCGCTGCCGTGCCGCAGGATCGTGCCCATCGTATACATCTGCGCGTGCCCGGCGGCGGCGTGGCACCCGGCGGCGCAGACCTCCTCCAGAATGACCGCCGCTGCGCGCAACGGTAGACCCGTGCCGCCGTACGCCTCCGGAATCAGCGCCCCGAGAAAGCCGGCCTGCGTCAGTGCGTCGATGAATTCAGTGGGATAGGCCTGCGCCGCGTCTTTCTCGCGCCAGTATCGGGCCGGGAAATCCGAACAGGTTCGGCGCACCGCCAAACGGATGTCCGGATAGTCCTCCCCGACCTCTACGTGGATGGGCGAGCCGATCCCGCCGCTATCCGCTTCATGCGCTGTCATGTCACTCCCGTGATGCCGGTGATTCAAGTATTCGCGACGCGCGCCGTTATCGACTGGCGAAATAGCGTCGTATCAGGAGTGTCAGTCTTTACCATGGATGCAGGAAAGATCAAGACTTTCGTCCCCCTGCCGGACTTCCGGTCGCGCGATGGGGCGGCGGGGCCTGCAGGGTCCGCGCTGGGCGCCCGTGTCGACGCGGCGCTGGTGGCTGCCCGGATATCGCTGGCTTCGCTGCTGGACGCGAGAATCCCATCGAGCGCGCTGGTCAACGCGGCCATCCCGCTCACGGCACTTGCACACGCGAAAATTCCCCTCAGCGCATTAATCGCCGCCGGCATTCCTGCCAGTGCGCTGGTGAATGAGCGACTTCCGTTACGCGCCCTGGTCGACGCGAAAGTGCCTCTGCGTGCCCTGCTGGTCGGGTTTGGCGGCGAGCGGGACGCGACTCGTCCCGGCGTGCCCCCTCAGCCTGCGCCGCTGCAACGCGACGGGGTGGTGGTCAGTCTCACGGGCCCTTTCCCTTTCCCTTTCCCTTTCCCGGCCCCGGGCGCGGCCCCCGGCGCAGGCGGGCGTTACGCCGGCGCGCCAGTCGCCGAACCGGACTACGGTCACCTCAACCCAGGGATGCCATTTGCTGCGGGAAGGCCGGGTCCCGGAACGCCCTCGCTTCAGCCGGACAGCGAGGCCGGAGTACGCACCATGCTGCCCACCGCCGGCGTGCCCCCCGCCGGCGTACTCGCTGCCGGGGTGCTCACCGCCGAACGCAACACCGCCCAGCCGGCACGACCCGAGGCCGCAATCTTGAATGCACCGGCCCCGGGCGCAGCACCCGACACCCGCATCGATTTCAATCCGCTTGCGCATCCGCTCGTCACGGTATTGCAAGCGGCCGGCACCGCAGAACCGAAGTCGTCGGCCCTTTCAGCGGCTGCGCAGGCGCGCGATCTGGAACGGCTGGCGGGCCTGCATGTCAGAGGCGACGTGCCGCTCCCCGCGGCAGGCTACCCGTTCAGCCGTCTCATACTCGGCATGATCGCGCTGGGCGTGCTGCTTCTGCTGCTCTTCTGACGCGCTAAGTCGTGAGCGCGACGAAATCCGGGTCGCCCTGCTGCTCACGCTCGAAGCTGAGGAAATCGTAGTAGCCGCAGCGCGTCGAATCGGGGTAGGCACGGCACACGCCGGGGCGCGCTTCGTAGACGGTACACCGGCGCTTCTCCTGATCGAAAAGCATGCACGTCGAGGCGAACACCGTGTCTTTGCGATGGCGCAGCATGCGAATGTTCCTCGCCGTGTCGGCCTTCGTGAAGCGCGTTTCGGCCTGCGCATATTCCAGATCGAAGTGACGGGCAAGCCGGGCGATGTCGCGCTTGGTGATTTCGATTTCAGGGTAGCTGCAGCAATAACCGGGACACTTCAGGCAGGAATATTTGGCCTTCTTGACCGGTGCGGCGGCACGAACCGCTACGGGAAACGGTTTGGCGTTCTTCATTGTCTCGGCACCGGGGAAAGAGAAGAATTGTACTCGAATGGCGCGAGGCTCAGCGCATTACCCACGCCGACGACCCGACCGGTCTTGCGTTGCGGCCGGCGGCCCCCACCTCGCGCCAAGGCAAACAAAAAAGGGGACCCAAAGGCCCCCCGCGATTCTGCTACTAAACCGCGACCGGGTCAGGCGGCGTAGTCGGGTTGTTCGCGGTCGAGCTTGCGAAGCAGCGCGGCCCACATCAGCTTCCCGCCTGAATGGCGCCCGCCTGCGGCGGAGAGCTCGACGCCCTGCTGTGCGGTGTGATCGATGACTTCCTGTGGCAGGCGCCGCAGCTTCGCGTCGCCCGACATCGCCAGGATCTGGAATTTGCACGCGGTCTCGAGCCGATACATGCGCGCGAACATCTCGCCGCAGCTCGCCCCGACCGTGAGCGTGCCGTGGTTGCGCAGGATCAGCATGGTGCCGTCGCCGAGGTCCTTCAGCAGGCGCTCGCGCTCGGTCAGGTCGTGCGCCACCCCTTCGTAGTCGTGATAGCGAATCTGGTTGAACGGTGTGGTGAGCGCTTTCTGCGTGATCGGCAGCAGGCCGTCTTCCTGGGCGGAGACCGCCACGCCGTAGCCGGTGTGCAGGTGCATCACGGCATGCGCATCGTGCTGCCCCATGTGAATCGCACTGTGAATGGTGAAACCGGCGAAGTTGATCTCATAAGGCGATTCCGACAGCTTGTTGCCCTCGGTGTCGCACTTGATCAGCGATGACGCCGTGATTTCCTCGAACAGCAAACCGTAGGGGTTGATCAGGAACTGGTCTTCCGTATCCGGAACTCGGCACGAGATATGGGTGCCGAGCATGTCGGACCAGCCCAGCATCGCAGTGAGCCGATACGCCGCCGCAAGCTCCACCCGCGCGTCCCATTCCGCCTGCGTGACGTTGCCGCGAAGCGAGTCGCTCCCTGCGTTGGCGGCAGTGCTCAGGCGGCTGACATTCGACAATGTAGACTCGACACTCATGGCTGGTTGCTCCTTGGGTAATGAACGGTGGCGGGGAGCCACTGACGGTATGAATTCTTCGCGCACAGTTTACTGCATGCGTTTTCCCGGCCCCGCCAGCCGAACATCGGTTATCGGTAGATAACCGAAGGAGAGGGAGGTTACGGAGGGGAACCTTCGGTTCCACTCTGTTCGTCCCCCGCCCGCGTCCCGGCGGGAGGGGAACCTTCGGCTCCACTCGGTTCGTTTACCACCCCCTGTCCGGAAGGCGCGAGAGCAATCGTCTGCGCGTCGCGCCGCCGATGCCTGACACGCACCACCGAGCGCGCCTCGTTGTAATCGGCGTTGTCGGGGAGCAGCGTTTCGGCGAACGCACGATGCGCTTTCCACAGCGCCGGGAAATACTCCTTCAGGGTAAAAATGAAGTGTTCTTCAAGCTCTCTGGCAATCGCCGAGCGCGGATGATCGTCCGCGGCGGCCAGGGGATAGCGCACCAGCAACAATCTCGTGATGGGCGGGAGGAAGCGCCGGCCCGGGTCGAGATTGTCGTCCACTTTCGCGAGGAGGTGATACGCCACACGCACCTGCAATGCGCGCAGATTGCTCGTGAGCTCGCCTTCTTCGAAAAGCTCTTTCCACAGCCCCATCGAGATCCCGTCGAGAAACTCGTGATCCTCGCTCGCACAGACTGCGCCGAAAAAATGGAAAAGCTCTTCCGCGATGGCACCGTGCAGTGTCTCGTCCTGGAGCGGGTCGTAACTGTCGACCGTCGTCTCCACGGCGGCGGGCAGGTTGCACGTCCTGATCCGCTTGACGACCATCCTGAATGCGACCGCGATTTCGTAAAGCGGATCATGTATCGAGTGCCACGGCGCCGACCGGCGCTCGCGATCCCCGAGTACCGCTGCGCAGAGCTGATTGAGCGTCTCGAGGCCCTGGCGCACGCGAAAGACGGCGACACCGTGCGTGCCGTTCTCGAGGAATGCCCCGAGAGCGCTTTCCACCGCTTCACTCCAGCGCTGGATCTTGCGCTCGTTGATGCCGGCATCGCGAAACACGTTCCAGCTCGCGAGCGGACGCACCGCGCTATCGAGAAAGCTCCACTCGCCAAACGTAGCTTTGAGAAACAGTTTCTGCCGCCGCAGGCCGGACTGCCGGGCTTCGCGGTAAAGGATCGAGCGCTCGTCCGAGAAAGCCTGGTTGACGAGCTCCGATCCGAGCGCCGCGCCGTCGCCGAATGCCGCATGCTCGGTAAGCGCCTTGACGACCGCCATCACGCTCTCCGGGCACCAGCAGACGAGCGCACGGCAAAAGCGCGGATCGGACCAGGTGTCCAGGAGTGAGAAACATACCCGCGTGTAAGAATCGGGCTCGCTGTGCCCTTCCCGGCCCGCCCGGTCGCGATAGGCCCGGCATTGGCCGGTCACGGTCACGATGCTCGATTCGATTTCGCGGCCCAGCTCGCGCAATGCGGCCTCGTCGCCGCCCGCGATGACCTTCCGGGTCTCGGCCAGATACGCGTCGGCGTTGCGCGGCGTCAATCTGGATCGCACGAAAGCGAAAACGCCCAGCGCGAGGCCGGCAAGCGCCAGCACGACACCCGCGGTTATTTCCCAGAACATCGGGTAGCCCACCACCGGCACGCGAAACCACGGCGGGCCTGAAAGACGCAGCAGCGCCGCCACGAAGGCCAGACCCAGGCCGGCGGACACGACGCCGAGAACCACACGGCCCGAAATCCCGCGCGTGCGCCACCTCAGGTCGGCAAGCGGCGTGCTGAATCGGTAGAACGCGAGCAGCAACGCCGTGACGGCCAGCGCTTCCCCCAACGACAGCAGCGGAGCGCTCGACGGCACGCACGTACCCAGTGCCTCCAGCCCGAGGCAGTATTCTTCTACAGGCATTCCCTCGCCTCCCTGGCGACGATACTGACCTGCCGATTATCGCCTGAACGGCGCGGCAAAACCGAAACTCTATGCGTGCCGCGTGTTTGCGCGCCCGCCGCCGGTGACCGTGCCTGCCGCTCCTGTATATTTGCGTGCTCGAATGTCAGCAGCGGAGGTGTACCCATGACTGGAATGGTCGACGGCAAAGTCGTGATCGTAACGGGCGCCGGCGGCGGTATCGGGCGCGAAATCGCGCTCGCGATGGCGGCGAGCGGCGCGCGTGTCATCGTGAACGATATCGGCGCGTCATTGCACGGCGACGTTTCGGCTGAGAACAAGGAAACCACCGCGCAAAAAGTGGTTCGGGAGATCGAAGCGGCAGGCGGCGCAGCGGTCGCGAACAGCGACTCGGTTTCGGGCTGGGACTCCGCGAAGCGCATCGTTCAATGCGCGATGGACCATTACGGGCGAGTCGACGGTGTGGTGAACAACGCCGGCAATCTGCGCGACCGCATCTTCCACAAGATGAGCGAGGAGGAATGGCGCGCGGTCGTTTCGGTCCATCTCGACGGCAGCTTTTTCGTGAGCCGCGCGGCGGCAGACCCGATGCGCGCCCAGAACAGCGGCGCTTTCGTGCACATGACTTCGACTTCGGGGCTGATCGGCAACTTCGGCCAGGCCAACTACTCCGCAGCCAAGCTCGGCATCGCCGCCCTGTCGAAAAGCATCGCGCTCGACATGTCGCGCTACAACGTGAGATCGAACTGTATCGCGCCATTCGCGTGGAGCCGGATGACGAGCTCGATTCCGTCCAATACACCGGCGGAGAAAGAGCGCGTCGAGAAACTGAAGATGATGGAAGCGCGCAAAGTTGCGCCCATGGCGGTTTTCCTTGCGAGCGACGCCGCGCGCGAAGTCACCGCACAGATTTTCGGCGTGCGCGCCAACGAAATCATGCTCTTCAGCCAGCCGCGTCCCGTGCGTTCGGTCCACCACACGCCGGAATGGACGCCGGAGGCCATCGCCGACATCGCCCTGCCCGCAATGCAAAAGCAGTTCTATCCGCTGGAACGCTCGCCCGACGTCATCAGCTGGGATCCCATCTGACATGCCGGCGGATCGCCGCACGAGGCGCGAGGGTGTTCAGTCCACGCGCCGCGCCTGGAAGACGCCCGGGGCGATTCGTCACCGGCGCAGGGACTGAGCCATGCGCTGCCGGACAGGTCACGCCATCGTCGTGGCGGTCGTGATGTGCTCAGCCAGCGGCTGCAGCGCACTCATCAACTCGAGCTCGGCTGAAGTCGCCGGCATCGGCGGCGTTGCAATCGCCGGGGCCGTCACGACCAATGCCGCTGCCGCGACCGGCATCGGTCTGGGCGTCCAGGCCGCGGCACGCGCAGCCGTGCAGTATGCGCAGCGTCAGGTCCATCAGTCTGTGCAGGACGAGATCGCGCGCGCAGCGGGCGCACTCCAGATCGGAGACGTGGGCCACTGGCAAATCGAACCCCGGGCGAACCTCGAACCCGACCAGAAGGGCCGCGTGACGATAAGCCGGATCGTCGGCACCACCGCGCTCGAATGCAAGGAAGCGGTCTTCTCGGTCGATTCGGTCGTCGAGAATGTGCCCCGCAGCGCCTTCTACGTCGCAATCGTTTGCCGGGACGGCGAAAAGTGGAAATGGGCTTCGGCGGAACCGGCGACGGAGCGATGGGGTGCACTGCAGTAGGCCTCGCCGTTCGATCGTTCATCGCGATCGGACGGCGAGGGGTGTGACGCCATACCGTGTCCGGCGGCCATGGATCCGGATGTTCATGTCGGCGCTTGCCGTATCGGTCCTCGCCGGATGCGCCTCGGTCGGCGGCTTTGCCGGCGCCGCCGCGGGTCTGGCGACGAGTGTCGTGACGGCGAATCCGGCAATCGGATTGAGTGTCGGCATCAGTGTCAAGGCGGCGACGGATGAAGCGATGAAAACGCTATCGCGGCGCCGCCAGCGCGACCAGCAGGATGCCATCGCCGCCGTGGTGCCCGACATGGGCCCAGGGGACACCCGCGAATGGCAGCTTGCCCACCACTTCGGCTCAGGCAGCGACCGCGGCGAAGTGCGCGTGGTGCGCCTGATCGACACCCCGCTCGCACGCTGCAAGGAGATTCTGTTCTCGGTCGTCAAAGGCGACGAAAACGCGAAGCCGGCGTGGTTCGCGGCGACCGCATGCCAGCAGGGCGACAAGTGGAAATGGGCTGCCGCCGAGCCTGCCGTCGAACGCTGGGGCAATCTTCAATAACGTGTTCCGCGCGGCAGCGCCGCGCGCTAACTGCCGGGCAGGCGCACGCCGCACTGCCTGCAGAAAAGCGCATCGGACTGGTGGTTGTCGGTCAGGCACGCCGGACACCGGCGGTCACGCGGAAGATGGGACTGGAACCGCTGTGCGGTCATCTCGGCCGTGACGATGCCCGTGGGCACGGCAAGGATGCCCCAACCCATCAGCATCATGATGGATGCCAGCGTGCGGCCCATGTCGGTGTGCGGCACCATGTCGCCGTAGCCCACCGTCGTCATCGTCGTGATCGCCCAGTACACGCCCATCGGGATGCTGGTGAAGCCGTTGTCCGGGCCTTCGATCACGTACATCAGCGTTCCCACGATGAGCACGATCATCACCACGACGGACAGGAAGACCAGGATCTTGCGCCGGCTCGCCGCCATTGCACCGCCCAGCATTCGAAACTCATCGATATACGCCGTGAGCTTGAAAATCCGGAACACGCGCAGCAGGCGCAGGATGCGCACATCGATCAGCAGGTGCGCATCGGGAAACAGAATCGCGAGGTAAGTCGGCAGGATCGCGATGAGGTCGACCACGCCGAAGAAGCTGGTGGCGTAGCGCATCGGGCGCCGCACGCACAACAGGCGCGCGCCGTATTCGATCGTGAAAAGAATGGTGAAAAGCCATTCGGCCGCATTGAGCACCGCCTCGTGTCCCCGGGCCAGACGCGCGACGCTGTCGGCGAGCACCGCAGCAACGCTCAGCAGTATCACCACGATTAACGCGACGTCGAAGCCTTTACCGGACGGCGTGTCGGCTTCGAAAATGATTTCGTAAAGGCGCCGGCGCCACCCGTCCTCGGGCTTGCCGAAGCGCGCAGCGTCCGACTCGGCGAACGAGTCCAGCGTGCGCGTCTGCGTGTTGCCTCGTTCGCTCATGAATTCTTTCCCACTGTGTTCACGCGGCTGATGCCGGGCACATAGATTAGCAAACGTCGATCAGGTAAATGGGAAATGTGCGGCGCCGGCGCGAAGGCGGCCCGAGTGCCCTCGAAGCTCGCGGCATGCACCGCCGGCACAGGCGTACGAAGGAGGCTGAAGATCGAGCGGGCGGGAGACGACCCGAAACGCGGGAGCCGCGTCGGATTCGAGACCGATGGGCTGATAGTCAGCCGAAAGCGCGTGGGGCCGCTTCCGGCTTTGCGACGCTGCGTTGCAGCATCAACTCAAGGGGAAGAACGTCTGCGTAATCAAAAGCAATTGAACAGAAAGCACTATCGCGATATCGACAAGACACTCCATCCCGATTCCTCCCAAGCTTTTCGGTGGTATTTTTTTAAGCTTGCTGGCGACATCATATCGGTTTTGCGGAACGAAGGGATAATTTCCTTCACGTCACGCCGGTTCACACGCCGGTACACCACAATTCGAAGTAATGGTCTCGCATTTCGGGCTTCGCATACAGGCCGCCGCCGAGATTCACGAAATGGCGCCTCATGCACATGGCATACCAGCTCGCGTCCCGCACGTAGACGTCGAAGTCGGTGCCTTCGGGGCAGCACACTTCCTTCGCGTCGGCGGCTGTCAGGACTTCCAGATACAGGAACCGGCCCGACAGCCGCGCGAGGTTCGCGATAGCCGCCTCGCAATCCGGGTCGGAGAGATATTGCAGCACGCCCTGGCAGATCACGAGGTCGAAAGGGCGCGCGGCTGCGTAAGTGCACACGTCCCCTTTTTCCCACCCGTATTTTTCGCATAGGTAGGCACTGAACTCGACGCCGGTGTAACGCACACCTTTGGTCTGAGCCATCAATGCGTTCTTCCACAGGCCGAGCCCGCAACCCAGATCGAGAACGCTGCCGATACTCGCGTCCATGTGATCCAGGTAGCTCAGGACGAAGCGCAGCGCCCTGTCCGCCATGTCCCCCCGGTCTGCGTCGCGATACCATTTCGCGTAATAGCCCGCATCGAAACGCTCTTCTCCCGCAGGCCGGGCCATCTCCAACTTCATTGCTGCCATGTGTCGCTGTGCCTCACGCTGTGCATCAAAGGGTTGCGACGATACCGCCAAATGCCGCAAGGCGTAAGACTTGACGCGGCCGGCGGCGTTTCCACTCATCCCGCCACGCGGTGCGACACTCTGGAAGACACGCGGACGAGCGGGCGCCGATCAGCGCTGCTTCTCGAGCGTCGCCGCGAACAACTCGAGTGTCGCGCTCGCAAACGCGTACATGTTCGCCACCCGGTCGGCGCTCCCCGTGTTCACGATTTTCGCCGTGTCGACTTGACCGCTGACGGCTATCGAAGAGTGCCCGGGCGCAAAGCCGTAGCGGCTGCCCGTGGGCCCCGCGACGCCGCTTTCGCTCAAACCCCACGTGGTCGACAAGTGCTCGCGAATGAGGCGCGCACGCGCCAGCGCCGAGGCTTCGGTTCCAGGCTGCAGCCCGCGCAGCACGTCCTCGCTCACCTGTGTCATCGCGAGCAGCGCCTTTCGGGTGTAGACCACGCCCCCGCCTACGAAGTATGCGGAAGCGCCGGGCACCGCGAGCAGTGCCGCGGAAACAAGCCCGCCCGCCGAAGACTCGGCGACGGCGACCGTTTCCTTGCGAGCCGTGAGGAGCGCGGCAATTTTTTCAGCGAGCGGCAGCAGCTGTTCCATGGTTACTCCAGTAACGGTTCGATCAGGGTAACGACCGGATCATAACCCTTATCGTGGCCGCGTATGGCCTAGGCAGCGCACCCGTTCGCGCCGCAACGGCGCGCGCCGTAGATATGGAAAAATTCACGCCAACCGGCGAGAATGCCTGATAACTCCCGATAAGAAACATACGCCATGACTTCCATCATCGTACTCGCGGCACTGGCGATCGTCGTGGTGTGGTTGATCGTGACCTACAACAATCTGGTTGCCCTGCGAAACCGGATGGCGAACGGGTATGCCCAGATCGACGTGCAGCTCAAGCGGCGGCACGACCTCATTCCCAATTTGGTCGAGACGGCGAAAGGCTACATGGCGCACGAACGCTCGACCCTTGAAGCGGTCATCGCCGCACGCAACACGGCGCAGGCGGCGGGAGGCGCCGCGTCGAGCGCGCCGGGTGACGCTGCTGCGATGAGCGCGATGGCCCAGGCTGAAGGTGCGCTGTCGGGCACGCTGAGCCGCTTTTTCGCGCTCGCGGAAAGCTATCCGGACCTGAAAGCCAACCAGAACATGATGCAGCTCTCCGAAGCGCTCACCAGCACCGAGAACAAGGTTTCGTTCGCGCGCCAGGCTTTCAACGACGCGGTGATGAAGCTCAACACCGCGATCCAGTCGTTCCCAGCCGTGGTGTTCGCCGGCGCGCTCGGTTTTTCCGAGGCGCAGATGCTGCAGCCGATCGAGGGTGAAGCCGAGCGCCAGGCACCCGTCGTGAAGTTCTGAGCCGGGTCAGGCGCGCGACCGCTCAACGTGGCCCACGCGACCGACGCGCTGCCTGAAACGGCGTTGCGCCCGTGGGCGGCAGGCGAGCGCGACGATTTCTTCGACGCAATCGCGCGCCACCGCCGCGCTGCGTGGCGGGTCACCGCGGTGTGCGCGCTGGGCGCTCTCGCGCTGGGCCTGACCGCTGCCATACTCCTCGCCCCGCTCCTCTATTGCCTGCTCGGCCTTGCGCTCGACGTCATCAACCGCTTCGTGCCGATGCCGAATCTTCTGGGATACGCGGGTGCGATCGTCGACACCTTTGTCGATCCGAAGCCGGGAATCGCGCCCGCGCTGTGGGCGCTTCCGCTCGCCGCGCTGCCGGGGCTCATCCTGTTCGGCTGGGCGATACTCACGCTGCGACGCGCATTCAGGCACGCGCCGCTGTTCGATCCGTCGGCCATCGTGGGCCGCGCGCCCGATGGCGCCGTGCTGGCCGAGCAGCGCATCGCGAACACACTCGAAGAAATGGCCATTGCGGCAGGCATCCCCGCCCCGCGCGTCATGATCATCGAAGGCGGCGCCAACGCCGCGGCGTTCGGACCCGACGCATCGAACGCCACGGTGCTGATCGGGACCGCGCTGCTCGAGACGCTCGATCGCGATCAGATGCAAGGCATAGCCGGTCATCTCGTCTCGTCGATCGCCGATGGCGACATGACGATCGGCATGCGCACGGCGCTGACGCTCGGTCTGTTCGGGCTTTTTGCCCGGCTCGGTTCCGGGTGGTCGGACCGGCAGGCGTTCGCCGCCACCGTGAAGCTCGCGCGTGCGCTGCTCGCGCCCTCGGCACGCAATATACGGTTCATCCTGCTGCAGCTCGCCGATCCCTTTAAGAAAGTCGACGAAACCGCCGACGACAAACGCCTCACGGACGAAGACGCGCACGCCCAGGCGCTGCAGCACCTCGCCGCGATGCGCTCGGCCCTGTCCGGCGACGCCCACGCCGCTAGCGCCGCCGGCACCCCCGCCCCGTCCTCGACCGGGCCGACAGTCCAGGCCGGCGACAAGCTCACGTGGCGCGAGTGGGCTCTGATGCCGCTCGTCGGCCCGGTCGTGCTGTCGGGTTTTCTGTGCGGGCTGGTCAGCACCATGATGCTCGAGCCTGCGGTCGCGTGCGCCTGGCGGGCGCGCAAGTTCATGGCCGACGCATCGGCGGTTCGACTCACCCGCGACCCGAACGGCCTCGCCGGTGCGCTGGTGGCGATCGCTCATCGCGGCTCGACCCGGATGGCGCCGTGGGCCGGACACTTGTGCGTGGTTGACCCCGGCACGCGCGGCAATGCGGGGCTGTTCGGCGGTTGGGCCAGCGCAATCGCCTTCCCCGCCCTGCGCAAGCGCCATCGGGCTTTGCAGCGTATGGACGCCGACCCGGTATCACCCGGTGCGCTGGCACCGGATACGCGCCGGCTGCCGCCCCTCGTGAAACTCTTTATCGCAGTGGCACTGCCACTCGTCGGCGTGCTCATGTGCATCGCCGTGGTGCTCCTGGTGTGGCTGTCGGCTGCGATGTCCGGGATGTTCACGATACTGCCTGCAGCATTGCTGCATGCGATCCTGCGATAGCGGCGTGTACGTCGGGCGGCGTCGTGGAATATCTGTCCTCGTGTTCATGTGCTCCCGCGTCGCGCAGGGAGGTTTTGGTTGCGTGCACCATGCAGTAATCTGTAGGTCCACTCAAGGGAGGAACACTTCATGAATACCGGAAGGATAAAACTCGCACTGCTTGCCGGCGCGGCACTCACCTCGGCCGGCTGCGCGTGGCTCGAAGGACTGTCCCGCCCCCCCATGACTTTCTTCGTGACGAGCACCGGCTCGGGCAAGGGCGCCGACCTCGGGGGCCTCAATGGTGCGGATAGGATCTGCCAGTCGCTGGCCCAGGCCGCCGGCGCAGGCGGCAGGACGTGGCGGGCTTATCTGAGCACGAGCGCCACGGGCGGCGCGCAGGCCGTGAACGCGCGCGATCGCATCGGCCGCGGACCGTGGGAGAACGCGAAGGGTGTCGTGGTCGCACGCGACGTGAACGATCTGCACAGCGACAACAACAAGCTCACCAAGCTCACGGCAATCACCGAAAAAGGCGAAGGCATCCCCGGTCGCGGGGACCCCGTCAATATGCACGACGTGCTCACCGGCTCCACGGCCGACGGACGCGCCCTTCCCGCCGACAAGGACATGACGTGCGCGAACTGGACGAGCAGCGGCGCGGGCTCGGCGATGCTCGGACACCACGACCGCATCGGCCTGACCGATACCGCACAGGCGAAATCGTGGAACGCTTCGCACCCGTCCAAGGGTTGCAGCCAGGACAATCTCAAATCCACCGGCGGCGCAGGCCTGTTCTACTGCTTCGCCGCTAACTGAGCGACGCAGCCCGGTTAGCAAGGAGCATAGACAGAGGCGCACCGACGCTTTGCCGCTAACCGGGTCGGGCTACCGACAGCCCCACCGCCGAAAGGCGGCTGTCGGAGGGATCGACCCTACATCCGGAACACGCCGAACTTCGTCTCGGGGATCGGCGCATTCAGCGCAGCCGACAACCCGCACGCCAGCGTGCTGCGCGTCGCCGCCGGGTCGATCACCCCATCGTCCCACAGCCTTGCCGTCGCGTAATAGGGATGGCCCTGGCGTTCGTATTGCGCGCGTATGGGATCGCTGAACGCGGCCTCTTCGTGCTCGCTCCAGCTGCCGCCTTTGCCTTCGATGCCGTCGCGGCGCACGCTGGCCAGCACGTGTGCGGCCTGCTCCCCGCCCATCACGCTGATGCGCGCGTTGGGCCACATCCAGAGCATGCGCGGGCCGAAGGCACGGCCGCACATGCCGTAGTTTCCGGCGCCGAAACTGCCGCCGACGATGACCGTGAATTTCGGGACCTGCGCGCACGCCACCGCAGTGACGAGCTTCGCCCCATGTTTTGCGATGCCGCCGTTCTCGTAACTGCGGCCCACCATGAATCCGGTGATGTTCTGCAGGAAGACGAGCGGGATGCGGCGCTGGCAGGCGAGCTCGATGAAATGCGCGCCTTTGAGGGCTGACTCGGAGAACAGGATCCCGTTGTTGGCGATTATCCCCACCGGTATGCCGTTGATCCGTGCAAAGCCGGTCACGAGCGTCTTGCCGTAACGGGATTTCCATTCGTCGAGCTCGCTGCCGTCGGCGATGCGCGCGATGATCTCTCTCACGTCGAAAGGCTTGCGCTTGTCGACGGGCATCACGCCGTAAAGCTCCTGAGCGGGATGCAGCGGCTCGACCGTCTCGGCAATATCGATATCGGGCCGCTTGACGGTGTTCAGATTGGCCACGCTGCGGCGCGCGATGGCGAGCGCATGGTGGTCGTCGGTGGCGAGGTGATCGGCCACGCCCGACAGCCGGGTATGCACGTCGCCACCGCCCAGATCCTCGGCGCTCACCACTTCGCCGGTCGCGGCTTTCACCAGCGGCGGACCCGCGAGGAAGATCGTGCCCTGGTTGCGCACGATGATCGATTCGTCGCTCATCGCCGGAACATACGCGCCGCCGGCCGTGCACGAACCCATCACCACTGCGATCTGCGCGATGCCGGCCGCCGACATCGTCGCCTGGTTGTAGAAGATGCGCCCGAAATGCTCGCGGTCGGGAAAGACTTCGTCCTGGTGAGGCAGGTTCGCCCCGCCCGAATCGACGAGGTAGACACACGGCAGCCGGTTCTCGCGCGCAATCTCCTGTGCGCGCAAATGCTTTTTGACGGTGATGGGATAGTAGGTGCCGCCTTTGACCGTGGGGTCGTTGCAGACGATGACGCATTCGCGTCCGGAAATGCGACCGATCCCGGTGATCAACCCGGCGCCCGGCGCTGCACTGTCGTACAGGTCCCACGCCGCAAGGGGGGAGAGCTCGAGAAAAGGCGTACCCGGGTCGAGCAGCAGGCGCACGCGCTCACGCGGCAGCAGCTTCCCGCGCGCGGCGTGCCGTTCGCGTGCGGCTTCGTCGCCGCCGAGCGCGGCCTGTGCGATTTTTGCCTCCAGGTCCGCGACGAGGTCGCGCATCGCTTTCGCATTCGTGCTGAACGCGTCGCTCTGCGGATCGAGCTTCGATTGGATGACCGGCATCGGACCTCTCAGGCCGTCTCGTCGAAAAGCTCGCGGCCGATCAGCATGCGCCGGATCTCGGAGGTTCCCGCGCCGATCTCGTACAGCTTGGCATCGCGCCACAGCCGGCCCGCCGGGAAGTCGTTGATGTAGCCGTTGCCGCCGAGGATTTGTATCGTTTCGGAAGCCATCCACGTCGCCTTTTCGGCGCAGAAGAGAATGACTGCGGCGCAATCCTTGCGCAGCGGCCGCACATGTCCGGCGCCCGCCGCATCGAGCTCGCGTCCGACCTGATAGAGATAGGCACGCGACGCCGAAAGCGCTGCATACATGTCGGCCAGCTTCGCCTGGATGAGCTGAAACTCACCGATGCGCTGTCCGAACTGCCTGCGCTCGTGGACGTACGGGACAGCGACGTCCATGCAGGCGTGCATGATGCCCACCGGCCCCGCCGCGAGCACCGCACGCTCGTAATCAAGGCCGCTCATCAGCACCTGCACGCCGCCGCCTTCTGCGCCCAGCACGTTCGCAGCCGGCACTTCGACGTTATCGAAGACGAGCTCCCCGGTGTGGCTGCCGCGCATGCCCAGCTTGTCGAGCTTCTGCGCAACGGAAAAGCCCGGCATGGCTTTTTCGACGATGAATGCGGTGATGCCGCTCGCGCCGTCGTCGGGCTGCGTCTTCGCATAAACGACGAGCACGTCGCAGTCCGGACCGTTGGTGATCCACATCTTGGTGCCGTTCAGCACATAGTGCTCACC
>JBKJKJ010000486.1:0-2967 GCA_046597455.1 Burkholderiales bacterium | reverse complement strand
GTCGCTGATCCCGCTCGCCGCGCTCCAGCGCCTGGCGCAGGCTGGACTCCAGGCTCAGCCGCTTGAGCGAATTGACCTGTAGCCGCTGCGAGTAGAACTGGAAGTTGTTCTTTCCTTCCGACTTGGCGTGGTACATCGCGGCGTCGGCGTGCTTCATGAGCGTCTGCTCGTCCTCCCCGTCTCTCGGATAAAGCGCGATGCCGACGCTCGTGGTGCCGATCAGATTCTGGCCCAGCAACGCAAACGGCTGGGCGACGACGGACAGCAGCTTCTGCGCGACTGTTGCGACGTATTTTTCGTCGTCGAATGAGGGCAGCAGCACCACGAACTCGTCGCCGCCGAGGCGTGCGACAGTATCGCTGTCGCGCAAACACGATTTGAGGCGATTCGCGATCTCCTGCAGGAGGCGGTCGCCGGCCGCGTGCCCCAGCGTGTCGTTGATCTGCTTGAAGCGGTCCAGATCGAGGAAGAGCACGGCGACCGAGCGTTCGTAGCGGCGCGCTTCGCTGATGCCGTGCTCGAGCATTTTGCTGAAGAACGCCCGGTTCGGCAGGCTGGTCAGTGCGTCCCGATAGGCGAGGAACTGCACACGCTCGGCGTGTGCGAGGGTGGCGTCGTCCTCGCGCCGGGCGGCCTGGGTGAGTTTCCAGCTCACGCGGCCCAGCAGGCCGATCAGAAGGAGGAGCACCGCACTGGCCAGCGCGGCCCGTACGATGTATGCGCGTGCGTTGCCGTGAATCGCCGCGAGCTGCTCGTCCTCGGACAAACCCACGACGAGGGTCAGCGCAAACCCGTAGAGCGGCCTCACGCTGGTGAGCCGCATGACGCCATCCCAGGCGCTGGCTGCGCGCACCACACTTGCGTCGTCCGTGCTGGATGTGGCTTTGAGCAGAAGGTCGTTTGCAGACTCGCCCGACAACACCACGTTCCCTGAGCGGCGCACTCGAAAAATGCCATCGTGGGCGCCCACGAGCCCGAGGACGCCGTAATCGCCCAGTTTTGTGCGCTCGTAGCCGCTGACGAAGTAGGGTACGCCGACCCGCACCGTCACCACACCGGCGAATTCACCGGGGCGCGGGTTCAGGCGGCGGCTGAATACGAGACCCCACTCGCCCGTGCGTGCGTTCTGCCGCGGGCGGCTGATTCCCAGTTCGTCCGAGCTCGGGGGCTGTGCGGAGTCGGTGTGCGTCACGTCCTGCCTTTCCGCAGGACGCGTGCTCGAAAGAATGCGGCCCTCCGAATCGGCAATGGTGACCACGAAAAGCAGATCGGGCAGCAGCAGGCCTTTCTGCTTGAGGCCGACCAGCACAGACGGGTCGCCGGCGGCCTCATAGGCGTACTTCACCAGTTTCAGGGTCTGATCGATTTCGCGCAGGTTGCGGACCATCTGCGCTTCGTAGGTGTCGAGCAGCTCGAGCGTCGAGGCGACTACCGCACGCTGCGCCGTGGCGCGCTCGATCGTGATGAGATTGGCTGTGATGCTCCAGATGATCCCGAGCACGAGCAGGGCAACAGCGGGAAAGACGATGCTGTGCTGTGCGAACCGTCGAAACCAGTTGGCGCGGGTGCGCTTACCGAGCGGGAGAATTTGATTCCAGAGCACCATATGCATGTGTTTCGCGCCGCGGCGTTTCCCGGAAATGGAGCATCCGCGGGTCGTTAAGCCCCAGGCATTTAACGACAGGGTGTAGGGGTTGCTTGAGCCCCGCCGAAGCGCACATCGAAGGGGGATTCAAGCGATTCAAGGCGCGTTCGAGCCCGGGCTGTAGTGCGCGGCGCGCTGCTTGCATGGCCCGGCTCTTCCTGGAATGTTCAATTCATGTACTCACTGGCTTATGTATCACATGTATCACGTATCGCGGTCGTTGCGGTTCTCGCCGGCGGCGCAGGGGCTGCGCACGCTCAGCTTTCGGAATGCGTCCATATTGCGGCGGACGCGGCGCGGCTCGCCTGTTATGACGCGCTTGCGCAGCGTGTTCCGGCCCCCGCCCCCGCCTCCGCCCTGGTGGAGGCGGTAACCCCGGGCGAGCTCGCGTCGCCGCGGTCCGAACCGGTGGCTGCGGCGGCTCCGGCCAGCGCGTTCGATCGCGCATGGGAGCTCGCGCCGCAGGCGAAAACAGGCGTTTTGCAGCTCATGCCTTACAAGCCCGTCTATGCCCTGGTACACGTCACGAATCGCCGCAACGAGCAGCCGCAGTCGCCCACGCGGCCCTTCGTCGGGCCCCAGACCGTGGGTTTGCAGAGTGCCGAGGTGAAAGCCCAGCTCAGCTTCAAGACGAAGCTCGCTGAAAACGTGCTCGGCAGTCGCGGCGATTTGTGGTTCGGATATACGCAGCGCTCGTTCTGGCAGGCCGGGAACCAGCGCTACTCGTCGCTATTCCGCGAGACCGATTACGAGCCCGAGGCGATCTACGTCCATCCGGTGCAGTTCGCTCTGGGTGCCCTCAATGTCCGCTATCTCGGATTGAGCCTGAACCACCAGTCGAACGGGCAGGCGCGCCCGTATTCGAGAAGCTGGAACCGGCTCATCGGCGATGTTGCCATGGAGTACGGCGACTGGGCCTTTCATGTGCGGCCGTGGACGCGGGTATTTGAAAGCCGCGGCGATCGCAACGACAATCCGGGAATCGAGAATTATGTGGGGCGCGGGGAGCTCACGATCGAGCGGCGCGCAGGCGGCCACGTGCTGAGCGCGACGCTGCGCCATTCGCTGCGGGCGGGCTCGAATTCACGCGGCTCCGCACAGGGGGACTGGGCGTTTCCGATCGCGGGTGGCCTCAGAGGCCATCTTCAGCTTTTCAGCGGCTATGGGGAAAGCCTGATCGACTACAACCACCGGCAGACGACGATCGGGCTCGGGGTGTCGTTCTTCGACTGAGCGCGTCAGGCAGCCGTCGATCGCGTATCTGTCCGTTCCGCAGGCACCCATCGTACGCGCCGCCGGGCGCCCGACTCATCTGTCCGACC
>JBKJKJ010000362.1:0-7482 GCA_046597455.1 Burkholderiales bacterium | reverse complement strand
CTGCGCAATTTTGCCCAATGGCTCATCGGCGCTGGTGCGTGAGAGCGCACAAGCTGCTGACCGCAAAAAAGAATTTGGTCGGGGCGAGAGGATTTGAACCTCCGACCACCTGCACCCCATGCAGGTACGCTACCAGGCTGCGCTACGCCCCGAGGGTCGAAATTATACCAGAGGTATTCACCCTGACGTGCGGTTAGGTGTCAGGTGAACAGATCGTAAGGCCATTACGCTCATTGCGCTTCAGGTGCGAAGCAGATCGAGGACGTTCTCGATTTCCTTGCGCACGGCACCGAGGTTAGGGCCGGATTGGGCGCGCGTGCTCTTGGCCGGTTCGGCGACCAGCTCGTCGAGCCGGTTGCGTGCGCCGCTGATGGTAAACCCCTGGTCGTAAAGCAGCTCGCGGATGCGGCGGATGAGCAGGACTTCGTGATGCTGGTAGTAACGCCGGTTGCCGCGGCGCTTTACCGGCTTTAACTGCGTGAATTCCTGCTCCCAGTATCGCAGCACGTGCGGTTTTACGCCGCACAGCTCGCTGACCTCACCGATGGTGAAGTAGCGCTTCGCCGGGATCGGCGGGAGCTGGACCTTAGTGAGGCTGAGGCTGTTCGCTTCCATCCGCATCGCCATACTTCTCTTCGACCATCGCTTTGAGCTTCTGGGATGCGTGGAACGTGACCACGCGGCGCGCCGTGATGGGAATCTCTTCTCCGGTCTTGGGGTTGCGGCCCGGCCGCTGGGGCTTGTCGCGAAGCTGGAAGTTGCCGAACCCGGACAGTTTTACGCCGTTGCCGTTCTCAAGCGCGGTGCGAACTTCCTCGAAAAACGATTCGACCATGTCCTTTGCTTCGCGCTTGTTGAAGCCTACTTTCTCGAAGAGCAGGTCTGCCAGTTCAGCCTTGGTTAAGGTCATCTTGTCCCCTTGTCAGCGAAGCTTGGCGTCGAACCGCTGGCGCAGCACGTCTCGGAGTTTGGAGACCGCCGATTCCACTTCTACATCGGTCAGAGTCTTTCGAGTATCCTGAAATAACACCCTGAATGCAAGACTTTTTTTCCCTTTTTCCAGGTCCTTTTCCCTGTAGACATCGAACACTTTGATGTCGCTTAGGATGCCTGGCGCCTCCGCTTTCAGGGCCTCGATGATGGCCTGGTGCGGCACCTTTTCGTCGAACAGCGCGGCCATGTCGCGGCGCACCGGCGGGAACTTCGGGATGTCGTGATAGGCCGGGACGAGCGCCGCAGCGAGGGCGTCGTATTCGACTTCGAAAAGGACCGGCGCGAGCGGCAGGTCGTACTTCTGCTGCCATCGCGGATGCAACTCGCCGAGCCAACCGATGACCTGGGTGCCGATGACAACCCGCGCTGATTTTCCCGGATGCAGCGCCGGGTGCTCGGCGGCTTCGAAGCGCGGCTCGCGCGGTGCGAAGAATGCCTCGAGGTCGCCTTTGACGTCGTAGAAATCCACGCGACGGGCCGGCATGCCCCACTGCTCGGGCAACGCGTCACCATACGCGGCGGCACCCACACGAACCGGTTGCGCGTGATCGCCCCCGGCGTGGCGAAAACAACGGCCGATCTCGAATACCCGCACCCGGTTTTGCTTGTGGCGCACGTTGAACGCCACACTGTCGACGAGCCCGGGGATCAGGCTCGAGCGCATCGCGTTCATGTAGCTTGCGATGGGATTGGCCAGCAGGACAGGATGCGCGTTGCCGCAGAAGTCCTCTTCCCAGCGGCTGTCGATGAAGCTGTAGGGCACGACTTCGTGATAGTCGCGCCGGACTATCCTGCTGCGCAGCGCCGCTCGCGTGCTCGTCGCTTCGGGCGTGCGCAGCATGACGGCTGATGCCGTCGGGCCTGCCGCAGGGATTTTGTCGTAGCCATGGATGCGCGCAAGCTCTTCTATCAGGTCTTCCTCGATCGCGATGTCGAAGCGATAGGTGGGCGGCGTGACGACGAACCCGCCGCCTCGCACCTCGAACGCAAAGCCCAGACGGTGGAGTATGTCGCTCGCATCGCCTGCCGACAGCTCGATGCCGAGCACACGCGTCACGCGCTCGAGCCGCAGTTCGACGCTCGTGCGCGCCGGCAATATCGCAAGCGCTTCACTCACCGGGCCCGCGCGCCCGCCGCAAATTTCGATGACGAGTTGGGTTGCCCGCTCCAGCGCGTGCGGTGTCTGCGCGAAATCGACGCCGCGCTCGAAGCGAAAAGACGAATCGGAACCGAAACCCAGCACGCGCGACTTGCCCGCGATCGCTTCGGGCGCAAAGTACGCGCTCTCCAGGAAAATATCCTGCGTGCCCGCCTCCACCGCCGTTGCCGCGCCGCCCATGATGCCGGCGAGTGCGACCGCTTTCTTCTCGTCGGCTATCACGAGGTAACCGGGATCGAGCCGGGGCGTCTCACCATTGAGCAGCACGAGCGGCTCATCGACGCGCGCGTGGCGCACGTGTATGCCGCCTTCGAGCTTCGCCGCGTCGAAAGCGTGCAGCGGCTGGCCGAGCTCGAGCATCACATAGTTGGTGATGTCGACGACCGCACTGATGGCGCGGATGCCGCTGCGCTCGAGACGCGAGACCATCCACCGCGGCGTCGGAGCGCTCGCATCGACACCCCGGACGAGCCGGCCGCAGTAGCGCGGGCACGCGTCCGGTGCCTCAAGTGTCACGCCGAGCACATCGGTGATCGTCGTCTCGACCGGGCGCGCCGGCATCGACTCACGTTTCGCACCGGTTACGGCTGAGACTTCGCGTGCCATGCCGAGGATCGACAGGCAGTCGCCGCGGTTCGGTGTCGGTTTTGTCGTGAGAACGTGATCGTCGAGATCCAGCACCTCGCGCACGCTCATGCCCACGGTTGCGTCGGCGGGCAGCACCATGAGACCCGAGGCCTCGGCACTCAAGCCGAGCTCTTTCTCCGAGCACAACATGCCGTGAGACTCGATGCCGCGCACCTTGGCGGCTTTGATTTCAAGGCCGGGAAGCTTCGCCCCGACCAAAGCGGTCGGCACCTTCATGCCGGGACGCACGTTGGGCGCACCGCAGACAATCGCGAGGGGCGCCACACCGACGTTCACCTGACAAACCGACAGACGCTCGGCATCCGGATGTTTGTCGACCGAGACCACCTCGCCGACCACTACGAGGTCGAAGCCCGGCGCAGCGGGCTCGATGCTTTCGACTTCGATGCCGGCGAACGTCAGTGCGTCCGCGAGCTGCTGCGTCTCGAGCTGCGGATCGACGAATGCGCGCAGCCAGTTCTCCGAAAATTTCATGTGAATTGACGCAGGAAACGCAGATCGTTTTCGAAGAACAGCCTCAGGTCGTTCACGCCATAGCGCAGCATCGTCAGCCGGTCGAGTCCCATGCCGAATGCGAAACCCTGGTAGCGCTCGGGATCGATGTTGACGTTCCTGAGCACTTTGGGGTGCACCATCCCGCAGCCCCCGATCTCGAGCCAGCCGTCGCCGAAGCTCATGTCGACTTCGGCCGACGGCTCGGTGAACGGAAAGAAAGAGGGACGAAAGCGCACTTCCAGATCTTCGCGCTCGAAGAAGCGCTTGAGAAATTCGCTCACCACACCTTTGAGATCGGCGAACGTGACGTACTCGTCGATCCACAGGCCTTCGACCTGGTGGAACATCGGCGAATGCGTGGCGTCGGAATCGACGCGGTAGACACGCCCCGGGGCGATGATCTTGATCGGCGGGCGATGCTGTTCCATGTAGCGAATCTGGATCGGCGACGTGTGTGTGCGCAGCAGGTGCTTGCCGTCGGCCAGATAGAACGTGTCGTGCATCGAGCGCGCAGGATGATTCTCGGGCTGATTGAGCGCGGTGAAGTTGTAGTAGTCGGTCTCGATTTCGGGACCGTCGGCCACTTCGAAACCCAGCGAATGAAACAGCGTCTCCATGCGCTCAAGCGTGCGTGTGACCGGGTGCACGCTGCCCACGCCCGGCCCGCGCCCGGGAAGCGTGACGTCGAGCGCTTCCTCCTTCAGGCGTGCTTCGAGCTTCTCAGACTGGATCGCGTCGCGCTGCGCTCGCAGCGCCTGCTCCAGGCGGTCCTTGGCCGCGTTGATGCGGCTGCCCATCGCGGGCCGCTCGGCCGGGGGCAGCTTGCCGAGGCCCTTGAGCAGATCGGTGAGGGCGCCGGACTTGCCGAGATAACGTGCTTTGGCGTTCTCGAGCTCGTCGGGATCGCGTATGCCGGCGAAAACGGCGAGCGCGTCACTGACCAGAGTGTCTAGATCTTGCATGAGTTTCAACGCGGTCGAGCGCGGCGAGGACGTAAAAAAAGGAGGCGGGTAAGCCTCCTTTCTTCGTCAGCGGAAGCGCTATGCGCCCAAGCTCGCCCGGGCCTGCTCGACAATTTTCGCAAACGCGGGCTTGTCCAGCACGGCGAGGTCGGCCAGCACCTTGCGGTCGACTTCGATCGAAGCCTTCTTCATTGCGTTCATGAATACGCTGTAAGACATTCCGTGCTCACGCACCGCCGCATTGATACGCGTGATCCACAGCGCGCGGAAATCGCGCTTCTTGTTGCGGCGATCGCGATAGGCATATTGCCCCGCGCGCATGACCGCTTCATTGGCAATCCGGAATACGTTGTTGCGGCGGCCGCGGAAACCCTTGGCGGCCTTGATGACTTTCTTGTGCGCCGCGCGGGCGATGACACCACGTTTTACTCTAGGCATGTCATGGCTCCTTAGTTCGGCATCATCGCGCGTATCGAGCGCTGATCGGAATCATGAACCATCGTAGTACCACGCAGATGGCGCTTACGCTTGGTGGACTTCTTGGTGAGGATGTGGCGCAGGTGCGCGCTGCTCCTCTTGAATTTGCCGCTGGCGAGCTTTTTGAAACGCTTCGCCGCGCCGCTTTTCGTCTTCATCTTCGGCATGACAACTCCTGGTTTTAGCTTAGCGCCGGGCGCTCCCTGCGGGAGACTTGGTGGCCCGGACAACTACTTATGTCACTCACGCTTGTGAGTGTGCTGCCTGTGCTACATCTGCTAATTCTGCGACCTGTGCTACTGGTACTGCGTTACGGCTTGGGCGTCTCATCTGCTGGAGTCTCAGGCGCCGCCACCTTCACCGGCTCCGCCACCGGACTGTCCCCGGATGCGCTTTCCGCCGGTGCCGGCGTGTCGGCCGGCGCCGCCGCTTTGGGCGGCTTTGCCGGCTTCTCGCCCGCGGGCTTCGCTTTCGCTGCAGCCTTGACGGGCACCGGTTTTACTTTGGGCGCCAGCACCATCACGTGCTGACGTCCTTCCATCTTGGGCCATTGCTCGACCACACCATGCGGCTCGAGGTCGGCGCGGATACGCTCCAGCAGCCTGATACCAAACTCCTGGTGAGCCAACTCGCGACCGCGATATCGCAGTGTAATCTTGGTCTTATCGCCCTCTTCTAGAAAGCGGATGAGGTTGCGCAACTTGATCTTGTAATCGCCGTCGTCCGTTCCGGGACGAAATTTCACCTCCTTGACGACGATCTGCTTCTGCTTGAGCTTCGCCTCGTGCCGCTTCTTGCTCTCACGGTATTTGAACTTACCGTAATCCATGATGCGGCAGACCGGCGGTTGCGCGGTGGGCGCGATTTCCACGAGATCCAGCTCTGCTTCCTCGGCCATCTTGTTGGCCGCAGCGAGACTCACGATACCGACGGGCTCACCGCCCGCCCCGATCAACCTGATTTCGGGTGAATTGATCTCGCCGTTTATCCGGGCTTCCTTTTCCTGAGCTATGCGACTGTACTCCCCTGTCTGAACTGTCTCACGCCGTGCGGCCCTTCTGCACTTCCTCGGCTTTCAAAAGGGATAGAAAAACCTCGACCGTCATACGGCCGAGGTCCTCACCCTTGCGGGAACGAACGGCAACCTGTTGCGCCGCCACTTCCTTGTCGCCGATGACGACCTGGAAAGGCAGTTTTTGCAAACTATGTTCTCGAATCTTATAGGAAATCTTCTCATTCCTCAAGTCGGAGACCGCTCTGACACCGGCATTGCGCAGTGCGGCAGTGACCTCCAGCACGTATTGCGTCTGAGCCTCCGAAATATTCATCACGACCGCTTGCACAGGCGCCAGCCACACCGGCATCGCGCCAGCGTAATGCTCGATCAGGATGCCGATGAAGCGCTCCAGCGAGCCCAAGATCGCCCGGTGGAGCATCACCGGCGCCTTGCGGGTATTGTCCTCGTCGACATACTCCGCCCCGAGCCGGCCGGGCATCATGAAATCAACCTGTATAGTGCCGCACTGCCATGGGCGGCCTATGGTGTCTTTGAGGTGATACTCGATCTTCGGGCCATAAAAGGCGCCTTCCCCCTGCAACTCCTCCCATTCAACGCCGCATTTACGCAGCGCTTCGCGAAGCGCGTTTTCCGCCTGATCCCACAAATCGTCGGTTCCCAGACGCTTCGGCGGGCGCAGCGCCAGCTTGACCGTCACGTCGCTGAAGCCGAAATCCCCGTACACCTCGAGTGCCCGGCGGTGAAACGCTTCGACTTCGGGCTCGATGTGGGCCGGCGTGCAGAAGATATGGCCGTCGTCCTGCGTGAACGCGCGCACCCGCATGATCCCGTGCAGCGCACCCGAAGGCTCGTTCCGGTGACACGAGCCGAACTCGCCGTAGCGCAGCGGCAGGTCCCGGTAGCTGCGTAACCCCGCGTTGAAGATCTGCACGTGTCCCGGGCAGTTCATCGGTTTCACCGCGTATTCGCGATTCTCCGACCCCGTGAAAAACATGTTCTCGCGGAAATTGTCCCAGTGGCCCGAGCGCTTCCAGAGCGAAACGTCGAGGATTTGCGGACAACGCACTTCCTGAAAACCGGTGTCCCGATAGACGCCGCGCATGTACTGCTCGACCTGCTGCCAGACGGTCCAGCCGCGCGGATGCCAGAACACCATGCCCGGGGCTTCGTCCTGCATGTGGAAGAAGTCGAGTGCGCGGCCGAGCTTGCGGTGATCGCGCTTTTCGGCTTCCTCGAGGCGGTGCAGGTAAGCGTCCTGGTCTTCCTTCTTCGCCCAGGCCGTGCCGTAAATGCGTTGCAGCATCTCGTTCTTCGAGTCGCCGCGCCAATAGGCGCCGGCCACTTTCATCAGCTTGTGAACCTTGAGCTTGCCCGTCGAAGGCACGTGAGGGCCGCGGCACAGGTCGATGAAATTGCCTTGCCCGTAGAGCGAAATGTTCTGGCCTTCTGGAATCGACGCGATGATCTGCGCCTTGTACGCCTCGCCCATATCGCGGAAGAACTTCACCGCTTCGTCGCGCGCCATGACGCTGCGCTCGACCTTGATGTCGCGCTTGGCGATCTCCCCCATGCGCTTTTCGATCGCGGCCAGATCCTCGGGCGTAAAAGGCCGTTTGTACGCGAAGTCGTAATAAAAACCGTCTTCGATCACCGGACCGATGGTGACCTGCGCGTCGGGAAAAAGCTCTTTGACGGCGTGTGCGAGCAGGTGCGCGCTCGAGTGCCGGATG
>JBKJKJ010000379.1:0-10299 GCA_046597455.1 Burkholderiales bacterium | reverse complement strand
TTGTGATCGAAAACGTAGCCGGCGCCGGCGGCACCACCGGCATCACCCGGGGTGCGCAGGCTGCCCCCGACGGCTACACGATTATGATGGGCAACATCGGCCCCAACGCGATCAACTACGCGCTCTACAAAAGCCTCCCCTACAAACCCGAGGACATGATTCCCATCACCTCGGTGATTTCCAATCCCAACGTGCTGGTGACCAATCCGTCCGTGCCAGCAAAGACGGTCAAGGAACTGGTCGCGCTCGCTAAAGCGCACCCGGGCAAGATGTCTTTTGCGTCTTCGGGCCGCGGCCAGTCGGTTCATATGTCGGGGGAACTGTTCAAGCTCAGGGGCGGGCTCGATCTGGTGCACATTCCCTACAAGGGCACCGGCCCGGCCCTCATCGCCGTGCTGTCCGGCGAGGCGTACATGATTTTCAGCAGCCTGCCGAGCACGATGGGCTACATCCGCGGCGGCAGACTGCGCGCGCTCGCGGTCACGAGCAAGGCGCGCTCACCCGAGTTGCCCAATGTGCCGACGATGGAACAGGCGGGCTTTCGCGACTTCCAGGTGACGGGCTGGTTCGGGCTGTTCGCGCCCGCGAAGACGCCACCCGCCGCGGTCGACAGAATCTACGGCGCCGCGAAGACAGTGCTTGCATCGCCTGACATCAAATTGCGCTTTGCCGACCTTGGCGGCACCGCGGGTGGCGAACCGCCGGAACAGTTCCAGAAGTTCGTGATTGCGGAGAAGGAGAAGTGGGCGCAGGTTGCTGCTGCGGCGAAGATTCAGCCGGAATAATCACATCATCACGGTAAGCCTTCGAATCCACGGTCGCGTGCAGGGCGTGGGTTTTCGCTATGCCACTCAGGCGCAGGCGCGGCGGCTCGGCGTGAACGGCTGGGTGCGCAATCGCAGCGACGGCAGTGTCGAAGCGCTCGCTCACGGGCCGCAGGACGCCGTCGACGCGTTCGTCGAATGGGCGCGGCGCGGGCCGGCAAGCGCGAAAGTCTCCAGCGTCGACGTGAGCCCGGCTTCAGGGACCTTTGTGGAATTCGAGACGCGCCCGACGGCGTAGGCATGCGGCGAGGGCGAGGGACGGTGGGCGCCTATGCCCCGGTCACCGGTGCGTGCGCCCTTCTCAAAAAATCGGGCCTGACGCGCGAGAGCGCCTTACAACGTGCCGGTGGTACCGGTGCCGGAAGGAATCGGGGCCGGCTCGTTGCCTGTTCCGCCCACGAGCGCTGCGCCGATGCCGATCAGGATGGCACCCGTAACGACTGCCGCGCCCACGCCCATGGTGGGGATTGTCCTCGGCGTCGCGGGCCGATCGGCCGGGCCGACGGAGGTCGTGACTGCGGTGCCGGTGGCGCCTGTGGCCGGAACGACCGGCGCATCGAACGTGGCTGCCGGGACCGCAGCCGCATACGCCATCGAAGCAACGATTCCCAGTGTCCTGAGTACGCTGGCCATCACTCTCCCCTTTACGAAAGCGTCGCGGAAACATTTGTTACGGCCGACTATACGCGTTTTTTATTTGCTCGTGGTTTGCATCAGGCCGCTCGTGGAGCGTGCCGTTAGAACCGGTAGCAACTTACCGGTGAGCGACGGGCCCGCTCCCGAGCGGCCGGCCGTTGCGAACGTTACTCTCGACATCAATGATCCAGGCCACTAGTGGTAAGCCGCGGTGGCCGGATAGACGACCTGGACGTTCTCGGGCGCGAGCCAGTCCCCGAGCACGCGGATGAGATCGTCGTGAAGACTCACGCGCCACTCGTCGCCGAGAGCGATCTCGCACGAAGCGCCCTTGTTGTAGTACACCACCTGCACGGGACACGTGCCGTTGCGATAAGGCCCGAGTACTTCTTTGAGCTTCGCACCCGAGGACGTGCCGTTGCAGCGAATCTTGAGTCCGCGCGCGTAGCGGTTGCGCGCCGTCTGCAGATCGAGGACTTTCTCGGCGGAGATCCTGAGCCCGCCCGAGAACTCATCGTTCGCGACCTTGCCTTCGACGATGATGAGCTGGTCTTCCTTCAGCCAGTGGCGGTGCTGCTCGAAAAGCTCGTTGAATACGGTGAGCTCGACACGCGCGTTGCCGTCGTCCAGCAGAATCACCGCCATGCGCCCGCGCCGTGTCATCTGGATGCGCAGGCTGTGCATGATGCCCGCGAGCAGCACGTTGTTGCCTGGCGTCAGCCTGTCGAGGCGGGTCGAGACGAAGCCGCGCAGCTCGGGCTCGTACGTCCTGAAAGGATGTCCCGACAGGTAGAAGCCGAGCGCGCTTTTCTCATGCTGCAGCATCGCCAAATCGCTCCAGTGCGGCACGTCCAGCAGCGATACCGCCGATCCCGGTTCTTCGAAACCGCCGAAGAGGCTCACCTGGTTGATGGCACGGCTCGCCTGCTCAGCGCTTTCCAGCGCGATACCCACCGACGCGAGCAGGCTCGCCCGATGAGGATTCACCGAATCGAAAGCACCCGCACGCACGAGGGACTCCACGGTGCGGCGATTCACGAGCCGCTTGTCGACGCGGTGGCATAAATCGAAAAGGTCCCGGAACGGGCCATTGCGCTCGCGCTCCTCGATGATGTGACCGATTGCCGCCTCGCCCGTGCCCTTGATACCGCCGAGCCCGTACCGGATGGACTGGGTGTCGAGCGGGAAAAAGCGGTAACCGCTCGCATTCACGTCGGGCGGCAGGATCTTGATCCCGTTCTGAAGCGCGTCGTCGAAGAGCTGCTGAACCTTGTCGGTGTCGGCCATCACCGCGGACATGTTCGCCGCCATGAACGCAGCCGCATGATGCGCTTTCATGTACGCGGTCTGATATGCGACCAGCGCATAGGCAGCCGCGTGCGACTTGTTGAAACCGTAGCCGGCAAACTTTTCCATTAAGTCGAAAAGCTCGTCGGCCTTGGCCTCGGTCAGTCCGTTCGTCGCCGCACCGGCCCGGAACAGCGCGCGGTGCTCGGCCATCTCCTCGGCTTTTTTCTTGCCCATGGCACGGCGCAGCAGGTCCGCGCCACCGAGGCTGTAGCCGCCGATGATCTGCGCCATCTGCATCACCTGCTCCTGATAGACCATGATGCCGTAGGTCTCGGAGAGGATGGGCTCGACGCGCGGGTCGGGATACACGACGCGCTCGCGGCCGTGCTTGCGTTCGCAGAACGAGGGGATCAGGTCCATCGGACCCGGGCGATACAACGCCACCAGCGCGATGATGTCGCCGAAGCGGTCGGGCTTGGCGCGCTTCAACATGTCGCGCATGCCGCGAGATTCGAACTGGAACACGGCGCTGGTATTGGCCGTCCAGAACATCCTGTACGATTCGCGGTCGTCGAGCGGCAGGTCTTCGAGCTTCAGATCCCACGTCGGGTCGAGCTGCTTCACGTAGCGCAACGTCCAGTCGAGGATCGTGAGCGTGGTCAGGCCGAGAAAGTCGAACTTCACCAGGCCGATCGCCTCGACATCATCCTTGTCATACTGGCTGACCGCGGCGTTGGAATTGTCCGCGACATAGAGCGGACAGAAATCGGTGAGCTTGCCCGGGGCGATCAGAACGCCGCCCGCGTGCATGCCGACGTTGCGTGTCAGACCTTCGAGCTTTTCTGCGAGCGCGAGCAACTCTGCGACTTCTTCCTCGTTCTTCTCCCGCTCTTTCAACTGCGGCTCCATCTCACGCGCGTCGGCAAGCGTGATGTGCTTGCCGGGCTGGAACGGGATCAGCTTGGCGAGCTGGTCGCAGAAGTTGTAGCCGAGGTCCAGTACCCGACCGACATCGCGCACCACCGCTTTCGCCGCCATCGTGCCGAAAGTCGCGATCTGCGACACACTGTCCGAGCCGTACTTCGCCTTCACGTAATCGATGACGCGGTCGCGCCCGTCCTGACAGAAGTCGATGTCGAAGTCGGGCATCGACACCCGCTCGGGGTTCAGGAAGCGCTCGAACAGCAGGTTGTAGCGCAGCGGGTCGAGGTCGGTGATGCCCAGGCTGTATGCGACGAGGGAGCCTGCCCCCGAGCCCCGCCCCGGCCCCACCGGCACGCCGTTGTTCTTCGCCCAGTTGATGAAATCCGCGACGATCAGGAAATATCCCGGGAATCCCATCTGCACGATCGTGTTCGACTCGAAATCCAGGCGTTCGACATAGCGCGGACGCTCTTTCGCGCGCTCATCGGGATCGGGGTAGAGGACTTGCAGCCGCTGCTCGAGGCCTTCGAGCGCGCGGTCTTTGAGGTAGTCGTCGAGGCCGACTTCATTGGGCGTGGGAAAGCGCGGAAGCTGGCTCTTGCCCAGCGTGAGCTTCAGGTTGCAGCGCTTGGCAATTTCGACGCTGTTCTGCAGCGCTTCGGGAATATCCTCGAAAAGCGCGACCATCTCGGCCTGCGTCTTGAAGTATTGCTCCGGATTGAAGACTTTGGGGCGCCGCTGGTCCGACAGGATATAGCCTTCGGAAATGCACACGCGTGCTTCGTGCGCGCGAAAGTCGTCGGGCCTCACGAACTGGATCGGGTGAGTGGCCACCGGCGGCAGTCCCAGCTCGGAAGCGAGGTGCACCGCGCGCTGAACGTGCACTTCCAGCGGTACGGCGGCAGCACCACTGGTGACCGCGCCCTGCCCCACCCGCTGCAGCTCGAGGTAATAGCGATCCGGAAACAGGGCCTGCCACTGCGCGGCGAGCTCGCGGGCGACCGGCGCATTGTCGGCGAGCAGTGCCTGCCCGACGTCGCCATGATGCGCGCCCGAAAGTGCGATCAGGCCTTCGGTTCCGAGCTCCCCGAACCAGCTCTTGCGCACTTCGGCGCGGCCGCGATGGCGATTCAGACGGTAGGCCCGCGTCAGCAGCTCGCAGACATTCAGGTAGCCGGCATGGCTTTGGCACAACAGTAGCAGGCGATAAGGCCGGTCGCGATCAGTCTCGTTGGAGATCCAGATGTCGCACCCGGCGATCGGCTTCACGCCGCGCGAGCGTGCGCTCTTGTAGAACTTCACCAGCCCGAACATGTTGGCGAGGTCGGTGAGGCCGAGCGCCGGCATGGCGTCGTTGACCGCGGCGTCGATGGCCTCGTCGAGGCGAACGATGCCGTCGGCGACGGAATACTCGCTGTGCAGGCGCAGGTGGACGAAAGACGGATCACTCATTGCGCGCATTTTAGTTGATTCGCGAGCGCTGAAACGGCCTCGATCACGTTACGATTCGAATCGGCGTGAAATGCTGGACGCGGCGCGAATAGCCGCATAGAGAGCGTTCCGGCATCGGCCGTGCCCCCAGCCTGTTCCCGCCCGGTCGGTGAGCCCGTTGCCCGCTGGCGCCTAACCGTTTACCTTGGACAAATGAAACCCAGCCAATCTCATTTTCACACCATCCGGGGTTTGCGCTATCACGTCAGAACGTGGGGCGAACCGACCCATCCGAAGCTTTTTCTGCTGCACGGGTGGATGGATGTCTGCGCCTCGTTCCAGTTTCTGGTCGATCGGTTCGAGCGCAACTGGCACGTCGTCGCGCCCGACTGGCGGGGTTTCGGTCTGAGCCAATGGGCGCGCGACGGCTACTGGTTTCCGGATTACTACGCCGATCTGGACGCGCTGCTCAACCACTATCAGCCTGACTCGCCGGTGTTTCTCGTGGGGCACAGCATGGGCGGAAACATCGCCGGAATGTATGCCGGATTGCGCCCCGCGCGAATCGCCAGGCTCGTGACGCTGGAAGGGCTGGGGATGGCACGCGCCGGCCCCGACGCGGCGCCGCAGCGCCTCTCCGACTGGCTCGATGCCCAGATCCAGGCCCCGCGCTTTACCGCCTACGCGTCCTTCGCCGAGCTGGCTGCGAGGCTGAAACGCAACAACCCCCGCCTTAGCGACGAACAGGGGGACTTTCTGGCGCGGCACTGGGGGCGCGAAACGCAGGCCGGGACGGTGGAGCTGTGCAGCGATCCGCGCCACAAGGCGGCCAACCCCTACCTCTACCGCATCGACGAAGCGCTCGCGTGCTGGCGTCGCATCACTGCGCCGGTGCTGCTCGTCAACGGGAAGGATTCACACATCCCGGCGTGGTTGAAGGACAAGCCGGGCGAGCTCGCCGAGCGCAAAGCGGCCTTCCGCGATCTGCGTGAAGTCGATCTGGAAGACTGCGGGCACATGATGCATCACGACCAGCCGCAAAGGCTGGCGCGTCTCATCGAAGACTTCGTCGCGGGTGATGCGGACGCGGTGAGGCAGTGATGCGGTGATGCGGTTATCGGAAGATAACCGAGGGATGGGACGGGAGGGGTGGAACGTCGCGGAGGGGAAAGTCGGTTCGCGTCTGTTCGCTTACCGCCGCCTCCCGCAGGGAAGGCAACCCTGCGGTTTCTCGTTACCGACCGACTGAGTTGGCGCAGACGCCGACTTCCGCAGGCCGGTGTAGCCAGCTCAGTCGCTCAGTCGCTCAGTCGCTCAGTCGCTCAGTCGCTCAGTCGTTAAGCAAGGTCGGGAAAATGAACCCGAACGAGCAGAGGAAAATCACGAACTTGCCCATGAACACGAGTTTTCCACCGATGCTCATGTCGCCGAACTTGACCCCGGTCGAGACCGGACTTCCCGGAACAGCAGTTTCTGGCGTGGACATGATGTAACTCCTTTGTAATGGTTATGATGCCGTGCACCCGGTGCCAGATGTTACTCGTGAGTAGTGACTCATGACTGGCCGCCCGGAAACCGGCGGAAGTGTGGAGCGCCCGACTTACTTCAACCTTACGGTCGGAATCCATGTTAACAGGACCCGGCGGTCCCGTCTCCCGCAGAAACCGTCATGACCAAGCGGGGCTGGGTCAGCACTTCGGGCCTGAGGAGGTCGTCGAGCTGCTCCCTGGACAGCCATCCTTTGGCAAGCACGAGGTCGTACACGCTTTTTCCCGTATCGAACGCTTCCGTCGCGACCGCCGTGGCGCGTTCGTAGCCGATATAGGGGTTGAGCGCGGTGACGATTCCGATCGAATTCTCAACCAGCCGCCGCAAATGCTCGCGGTTGGCCGTAATGCCTTTGACGCAGCGCTCCGCCAGAATCAGGCACCCATTGCGCAGATGTTTCAGGCCCTTGAAAAGGCTGTGCGCGATGATGGGCTCGAAAGCGTTCAGTTGCAGTTGCCCCGCTTCGGCGGCGAAGCTCACCGTTATATCGTTGCCGATCACTTCGAAAGCGATCTGGTTGACCACTTCGGGTATGACCGGATTGACTTTGCCCGGCATGATCGACGATCCGGCCTGCATCGGCGGCAGGTTGATCTCGTTCAGTCCGGCGCGCGGGCCCGAAGACAGCAGCCGCAGGTCATTGCATGTCTTCGACAGCTTCACCGCCACACGCTTGAGCACGCCGGAGAGCTGCACGAACGATCCCGCGTCCTGGGTGGCCTCGACGAGATTCGGCGCCAGGATCAGGTGGATGCCGGTGATCTCGGAGAGCTTTCGGCAAACCACTTCCGCATATTGCGGATGTGCGTTGATGCCGGTGCCGATCGCGGTCGCGCCCAGATTGATTTCGTGTATGAGGAGTGCGGCCTCTTTCAGGCGCAGCTCGTCCTCCGACAGCATGACCGCATAGGTTGAAAACTCCTGGCCGAGCGTCATGGGAACCGCGTCCTGCATCTGCGTGCGCCCCATCTTGAGCACGTCCTTGAATTCCGCCGCTTTCGACGCGAACGCTTCACGCAGCTCCGCCATGGCGCCGCTCAGGCGCTCAATGCCGAAATGCAGAGCGAGCTTCACTGCCGTCGGGTAGACGTCGTTGGTGCTCTGGCTCATGTTCACATGCTCGAGCGGATGCAGGTGTTGATATTCGCCTCGGCGGTGACCCATGAGCTCGAGCCCCCGGTTGGCGATCACTTCGTTCGCGTTCATGTTGGTCGAAGTGCCCGCGCCGCCCTGGATCACGTCGACGACGAACTCCTCGAGCAACCCGCCGTGGCGGATCTCGATGCAGGCATCGGTGATCGCGCGGGTTTTTTCGTCATCGAGAAGCTGGAGCTCGTTGTTGGCCAGCGCTGCGGCTTCTTTCACGCACGCGAGTGCGACGACAAGGTCGGGGTAAATCGAGATCGAGGTCCCGGTAATCGGAAAATTTTCAAGCGCGCGCAGGGTATGCACGCCATAGTAAGCGCTCGCGGGAACTGCGCGCTCGCCGAGCAGATCGTGCTCGATGCGTAGAGGGGACGCGGACATCGGGTGACGCTCCAAAGAATTGCCGCAACACGCGGACCGGTGGTCCCGATACTACCCGTGCAGCACGGCTGTGCGTCAGCCGCGCACGCGGGTTGCGACACGTCCCAAACGGCGCTCGCGAGTGCGGAACGGGGGATGCCGCCCGATGCTGGACAAGGCCTGAGCGTTCCGCTAGATTGGCGCCGTCAAGTCATTAAATATTCGTAACTAATCCGTTGCCTCCCGGGAGAAGCCCATGAAACATTTATCGCGTCTGGCGCTTGCGTTGAGCTTTGCATGTGTCCTGCCTGCCACCGTCCACGCGCAGTTGACCGGCACGCTCAAGAAGATCCAGGAAACAGGCACGATTACCATCGGCCACCGTGACGCGTCGGTCCCCTTCTCGTATTACGATGACAAGCAACAGCCGATCGGATACGCGGTCGAGCTCTGCCAGCGGATCGTCGATGCGGTCAAGCAGGAACTGAAAAATCCCAAGATCGAGGTGAAGTACCAGCTCGTGACTTCGGCCAACCGCATACCCCTCATGGGAAATGGCACGATCGATCTCGAGTGCGGCTCCACCACGAACAATCTCGCGCGTCAGAAAGAAGTTGCTTTCACCATCACCCACTTCCTGACGGCCAATCGCTGGGTCTCGAAGAAGTCCTCGAATATCAAGTCGATCGACGATCTGAAAGGCAAGACCATCGTTTCGACCTCGGGCACGACCAACATCAGACAGGCCACGGAGTTGAATGCGTCCAAGAATTTCGGGATGAACATCATTCCCGCGAACGGGCACTCCGAAGCTTTTCAAATGATGGAGACCGGGCGCGCAGCTGCTTTCGTCATGGATGACATCCTGCTCTACACGCTCGTTGCCCAGGCCCGCAACCCCGGCGAGTTCGTGATTTCCAGCGACGCGCTTTCGCTGCCCGAGCCTTACGGCATCATGCTGCGCCGGGATGACCCGCAGTTCAAGAAAGTCGTGGATAACGCGATGATCCAGATTTACAAGAGCGGCGAAATCAACAAGATCTACGACAAGTGGTTCGTGCGGTCGGTGCCTCCCAAAGGCATCAATTACAACGTGCCCATGTCTCCCCTGTTCAAGAACGTCGTAGCCCATCCCAGCGATTCGGGCGATCCGACGACCTATAAATAAGCATCGCGCTTCCCGGGGGACCATGAGTCCCCCGTTTTAATTGGGGAATCCGGGTGAACTACGACTGGCGTTGGAGCGTACTTCTTCAGCCTGCAGCGGACGGGTCTGGCACCTGGCTTGAATACCTGATCGTCGGTCTGGGCTGGACGCTCGCCACGGCGATGGCAGCGTGGGTGATTGCGCTCACCCTCGGCTCTGTGATCGGGACGCTGCGCACGACGCCGCTGCGCTGGGTGGTGCGGCTGGGCAACGCCTACGTCGAGCTCTTCCGGAACATCCCGCTGCTCGTTCAGATGTTCCTGTGGTTCTTCGTCATTCCCGAGCTCCTGCCGGTCTGGCTGGGTGACTGGATCAAGCAGATCCCGCCGCCGTGGGGCTCGTTCGTTCCCGCCGTCATCTGCCTCGGTCTCTATACATCGGTGCGGGTGGCCGAACAGGTGCGCGCAGGCATACAGTCGCTGCCTCGCGGCCAGCTCATGGCCGCCACGGCACTCGGGCTCACGCTGCCCCAGGCTTACCGGTACGTTCTGCTGCCGATGGCCTTTCGCATCATACTGCCGCCGCTCACGTCCGAATTCCTCAACGTCATCAAGAATTCATCGATCGCGCTGACGATCGGACTGCTCGAGCTCACGGGGCGCGCGCGCGCGATGCAGGAACTGACGTTCAAGGTGTTCGAAGCTTTTGCAGCCGCTACGGTCATCTACCTGCTCATCAACCTGCTGATCGTGCTGCTCATGCGCGTGGTGGAGCGCAAAGCCCGCGTTCCCGGCTTCATCGGCAGCGCGCCCCAGACGACGGGCGGCCACTGATGTTCGCCGGCTACGATTTCGAAGTCATCCAGCGCTCGCTCCCGTATCTGTTCCGGGAGGGCATGGTGTTCACCCTGACGCTGACCGTCATGGCCATGACCGGCGGCATCATCTTCGGAACCGTCCTTGCGATGATGCGGCTTTCGAGCTTCAAGCCGTT
>JBKJKJ010000149.1:0-15445 GCA_046597455.1 Burkholderiales bacterium | reverse complement strand
TGGGCCACATCCTGTACGAAGATACGATGTGGAACGGTTACGACTGCCGCAACGTGACCAGCGGCGGTGCGCAGAAAGCCGGCATCGAGAAGACCAAGGAAAAGATGATCGGCCGCGGCGTGCTGCTCGACGTTGCGCGTGCGATGGGCAAGAAGTTCCTGCCTGACGGCTTTGCCATCACCAACGAGATCCTCGATTACACCGCGCAAAAGCAGGGCGTCGAAGTGCGCCGTGGGGATTTCATGCTGGTGCACACCGGGCATGTCGAGCGCTGCCTGACCAGCAAGAGCTGGGACGGGTATTCGGGCGGCGATGCCCCGGGTCTTGCTTTCGAGACTGTCGACTGGATTCATCAGAAAGAGATCGCCGGGGTCGCGACCGACACGTGGGGCGTCGAAGTGCGCCCCAATGAAACCCCCGACACCACCCAGCCCTGGCACTGGATCGCGATCCCGATCATGGGGCTCACCGTCGGCGAGATTTTCCACCTGACGGCGCTCGCCCGTGACTGCGCCGAAGACAAGGTGTACGAGTTCATGTTCGTCGCGCCGGCGCTGCCGATCACCGGTGCGGTGGGCTCGCCGGTGAATCCGCTGGCGATCAAGTAAGGGCGGCGATGCGCCGGATCAGTCGAAAACAGCCGGGGACGCCAGGACCTGCGCGCGCTAATCAGCAGCGCGGTTCGGCATCACACGGCTGCGCGCGCATCCGGCCCGGGGCCGGCGCAATGTCATCGTAACGTCATCCACTGCCGCTCAGTAATAGCGAGCATCAGTTCCGCAATTCCGAAATCGCTAAACCCAGGAAGGAAGCCAAAGTTGGTCAATAACCATTCGAAGGTGGTGCAGCAGCTCGTCTCGTACATTACCGCCGCACCACGCAAGCCGCTGCCCGCCCGCGTGAAGGAGCGTGCGAAGCACCATCTACTCGACACACTGGCGGCGATGCTTTCGGGCTCGCGATTGCTTCCCGGCCGGCAGGCGATCGCGTTTGCGCGCGCACAAGGCGGAAACGAAGAGGCGTGCGTGATCGGCAGCGACCTCCTCACCTCGGCGACGATGGCGGCACTCGCGAACGGCATGCACGGCCACTCGGACGAGACCGACGACACCTACTATCTCGCGCTGGTGCATCCCGGATGCGCCGTCGTGCCGGCCGCGCTGGCGATGGCCGAGCGCACCCGCAGCGGCGGCGAAGCGCTGCTGCGATCGATGGTGCTCGGCTATGACTTGTGCGCGCGGCTGTCCCAGGCGCTGGGTCTGGAGCATTTCCGCGCGTACGGGCATTCCACGCACAGCTTCGGCGGCATGCTCGGGGCGGGTGTGGCGGCCGGGGCGCTTGCAGGTCTCGACGCCGCGGGCGTGCGCAACGTGCTCTCGTACACCTTCCAGCAGCTCTCCGGCCTGTCGTGCTGGGCGCGCGATGTCGAGCACGTGCAGAAAGCGTTTCACTTCGGCGGCATGCCGGCGCGTAACGGCGTCACGGCCGCGATCATGGCCGACATGGGTTTCACCGGGGTCGACGACACGCTCGAAGGCGAGCGCGGATTTTTCCAGGCTTTCCGCGAGTTCATCGAGCCGAAAAAGCTCGTCGCGAATCTCGGACGTGTCTACGAGATCGAAAACACCTCGATCAAGCGCTGGGCGGTCGGGTATCCGATCCAGGCACCGCTCGATGCCGTCTCGAATCTTATCGAGCGCCACACCCTCACCGCCGAAGATGTCGAGCGCGTGACCATCACCATCGACGACCAGGGCGCGCGCACCGTCAACCAGCGCAAGATGGCGAGCATCAACATCCAGCACCTTGTTGCGATCATGCTGCTCGACGGGGAGATCACGTTCGCTTCAGCGCATGACGAAAAGCGTGTCGAAGATCCTGCCGTACTCAAAATGCGCGAGCGAATCGAGCTACAGGGCAGTGCCGCGCTGGGCCGCACCAAAACGACCCAGGCGATCGTCGAGATCGAGACGCGCGGCGGCAAGCGCGTGCGTCATCACACCAAGGCGGTCCTGGGCACGGCGGCCAGGCCGATGACGCGCGAGCAGGTGGCGGCGAAAAGCCGCGATCTGCTGGTGCCGGTGATCGGCGCGCGGCGCGCCGAGCGCCTGATCGAAACGGTCTGGGCCATTGAAAAGGTCGGTGACGTGCGCAAGCTGCGCCCGCTGCTGATGGCGTGACACGATATATCAATCATTCATAACAAGAGCGAGGGAATAGGAATATGTATTCAAGAATTTGTCTGGCCGCGGTCGGCATCGCATGCAGCCCGCTGGCATTCGCCCAGTCGGGTGCCGCGTATCCGACGAAAGCGATCCGCATCATCGTGCCGCAGTCGCCCGGCGCGTCGACCGATCTCACCGCAAGGCTTCTCGGGCAGAAGCTGAGCGCGGCGCTCGGGCAGTCCGTGGTGGTCGATAACCGCCCTGGCGCGGGCAGCATCATCGGCACCGATCTCGTGGCGAAAGCGACCCCCGACGGCTACACGCTGCTCGTTGTGGCCTCGTCGATCACGCTCAACCCGACGCTGCACAAGAATCTGCCTTTCGATCCGATCCGCGATCTGGCGCCGATCACGCAGCTTTCCGCGTTCCCCAACGTGCTCACCGTGCATCCCGCGGTGCCGGTGAAGACCGTGAAAGACCTGATCGCGCTCGCGAAAGCCAAGCCGGGCGGCCTCAATTACGGATCGAGCGGGTCGGCGACCGGAACGCACCTCTCGGCCGAGCTTTTCAAATACATGACGGGAATCGAGATGGTGCACATCCCGTACAAAGGGGGCGGGCCCGCGGTGCAGGCGCTCCTGGGCGGCCAGGTCCAGCTCAACTTCGCGACCATCGTTTCAGTGCTGCCTTTCGTTCGCACCGGCAAGCTGCGCGCGGTGGCCGTCACCACGGCAAAAAGGTCGCCGAGCGCGCCCGAGGTTCCGACCATCGCGGAATCCGGCGTCCCCGGTTATGATCACGGCCCCTGGAACGGTTTCCTGGCCCCTGCAAAAACCCCGCGCGCGGTGATCGCCCGGCTCAACGAGGAAACGGCGCGGATTCTTCACCAGCCCGAAACGAAGGCAATCTTCCTGAGCGAAGGCGCTGAGCCGATAGGTAACAAGCCCGAGGAATTCGGCGCGATCATCCGGGACGAGACCGCTAAATGGGCGAAGGTCATCAAGGCTGCGGGTATCCGCGCCGACTGAGGACGGATGATGCATTGATGCGGTGACGCGGTGATGAAGTGATGCAGTGATGAAGTGATGAAGTGATGAAGTGACGGCGAGGCGCGCGTGCGCCTCGCGCGGCGTGATCCATCGAACGAGGAATTGAATGAATATCGACCTGCACAACCACGTCCTTCCCCCGACGGTCATCGACGCGCTCAAGAAAGATCCGGAACGTTACGGCATGAGCATCGAGGAGAAAGACGGCAAGCGCTACTTCAACAGCCATGGCCGTCTGGCCGAGCTGGAGCCGGTTTTCTACGACGCAGACGCCAAAGTCGAGTGGATGGACAAGAACAAGCTGGATATCGCCGCGATTTCGGTCGGCCCGCCGATCTATTTCTACTGGCTCGGCGCCGACGCGGGTCTCGAGGCCGCGAAGCTTGCGAACGACGGCATCGCGCAGATGGTGGCCAAACACCCCGATCGACTGCGCGGCATGGCGCATCTGCCGATGCAGGATCCGGACGCGGCCATCGCCGAGCTCGAGCGCGTGGTGAAGGAATACAAGTTCAAGGCGGTCGAAGTGGGCACGTCGATCGAAGGCGTCGAGCTCGCGAATCCCCGCTTTCGCAAGGTGCTCAAGACGATCGAGCAGCTCGGCTGTTTCATGTTCACGCATCCCTACCAGTGCCTGGCGCAGGGCGGGATGGATGATTACTACCTCAAGAACTTCGTGGGCTTTCCGCTCGACACGACGATGATGGTGGCGCACCTCATGTACAGCGGTGCGCTCGACGAGCTGAAGGATCTGAAGATTCTCCTGCCTCACGGCGGCGGCTACGTGCCGTACCAGATCGGGCGCTTCATCCACGGGTTCAACGTCCGGCCCGAGCCCAAGATGAAGACCAAGACTTCGCCCGCGGATCTGCTGCGGCGCTTTTACTTCGACGCGCTCACCCACGACCCGCAGGCCGCACGTCATCTGATCAACATGGTGGGTGCGGACCGGGTCGTCATCGGCAGCGACCACCCGTTCGATATGGGTCCGCCGGACCTGATGGGCGCGATCGATCAGATTCCCGACCTGAGCGCGAGCGAGCGCGAATATGTCTGCAGCCTGACCGCGCTGTCGCTGCTCGGCGAAGACTGATAGAAGTGATGCGCCGACTGGCTCAGCGGCGATCGAACGGGATCAGCAAGGACCTCGGGGGCGGCCGTTCATCCTTCGACTTCACTTGCGTTACGCTCAGGACGAACGGAAATGCGCAAGCTGTGCTGCGCTCGGGACTGCGCAGTGCGTTACGCTCAGGACGAACGGAAGGCGGCGCGGTGCGTTCCCCTCGCGACGTACCCCCGGACCGTTCGTCTTGAGCGTAGCCTTGCGAAGTCAAAGGGCGAACAGCCCGAACCCGACCGTTCGTCTTGAGCGTAGTACTGCGAAGTCGAAAGGCGAGCGGCCATAGCATTTTCATCGAGCGGCCACACAGATGTTCCCCATTACCCAGGAGATAACATGACCCACACCGAACGCCGCAAACGCCTGCGCGAGCTTTTCGCCGGCAAAGAGTGCCTTTCCCCCGCCAGCGTTTACGACGCGCTTTCAGCACGTATTGCGAAAAGCGTGGGCTACGAGATCGGCATGCTCGCCGGTTCTGTCGCCTCCAACACCACGCTCGGCGCGCCCGACATCATCGTGCTCACGATGACGGAATTCGCGGAGCAGATCCGGCGCATCACCCGCGCATCCGACCTGAGCCTGATCGTCGATGCCGATCATGGTTACGGCAATGCGATGAACGTCATGCGCACGGTCGAGGAGTGCGAGCATTCCGGCGTGTCGGCCATGAGTATCGAAGACACGGTGCTGCCCACCCGCTTCGGCAACACCGGAAGCGAGGAGCTCATTTCGATCGAGGAAGGCGTGGGCAAGATGAAAGCCGCCCTCGCAGCGCGCAGCGATCCTTCACTCATCATTGCCGGCCGCACTTCGGCGCTGAAGATCGAGAACCTCGAAGGCACGATCGCGCGCGCGAAAGCGTACGCAGCGGCCGGCGTCGATGCGATATTCCTGGTGGGTGTCGAGACCGTGGCGCAGGTCAAAGCGGTTCACGACGCGGTGAAGATCCCGATCGTCGTCGGCTCCGCGCCGGCTTCGATCAAGCGCGAAGATCTGGCCGGCGCAGGCGCGCGGATCGTCCTGCAGGGCCACCAGCCCGTCGCCGCGGCGGTGAAAGCACTGCGCGCGGTCTACGAGCATCTTTACAAAGGTGGAGCACCCGCGGATCTCAAATCCCAGATCGCGTCGAACGACGAGATGAATGCGCTCACGCGCAACGACATTTACCGCGGCTGGCAGCGCGACTGGTTGAAATAAACACCGGCTCGCGGCAGGGGGCGTAGGACCGGTAAGGCGTTTCGTGCGCCACGGGGTCGCCGCTGGGCCCTTGCCGGCCCTTCGCGATGACTCGTGGGACTGTCGTTGCGAGGATGGCGCTGACGAAGCAATCCCGAGGCGCTCGCTGCGCAGGGCGCCTTGAAGCGCTACTTCTTCTCGTAGGCCTGCAGGATGCGCTCGGCTTCCTCGCGGCAGCGCCCCTCGGAATAGACGCCGAGCCAGGGTTCCCTGGCCCCCGCGGGCTGGTAGACCGCCATCCAGAACTGGCGGCCTTCAAAAACGTTCAGGATGTCGTAACGCGTTTTCCCGATGGTCTTCTGCTCGCGCTTGAGCACGAAATCCGGCGCGCCGAAATCCTGACCCGGATCGGGATCGACGAAACACTTCGGGACCGTGACGTGCGACAGGAGAGAGCGGCCGTCGGGATTCTTCACCCAGCGCCACTGGCTGCGGTCGTAAGCCGAATCCAGAACCCCCAGGGTGCCGGTCTCGCTCAGCGGACTCGGCTTCGGCGACTGCGGCGGCGGCGAGACGCCGGTGCAACCCGCCGCGAGCAGAAGTGCGCCAACTGCGGCCGCGCCGCATCCCCATCCACTCGATTTACCGCGACCCGACATGAAACGTTCCGTGCGTTGTGTCATGCGGCGCCGCTATTTGCCTTTCTGCACGATGGAAGAAAGCAGCCACGAGACGATACTGAAGAGGATCGATCCGATGAATCCCGCCCAGAAACCGTTCACCACGAAGCCCGGCACGAACGAGCCCACGAACCAGAAGAGCAGCGCGTTGATGACGAAGATGAACAGTCCGAGCGTCACGATCGTGGCCGGCAGCGTGAGCAGCACGAGCACGGGCCGAATGATGGCGTTCACCAGCCCCAGTATGAGCGCGGCTATCAGCGCGGCCGTGAAGCCCGACACCGAGATCGAAGGCACGAGATAAGCCACCGCGATGAGCGCGAGCGTGTTGACCAGCCAGACGAGGAGGATGCGCATAGCGTATTTTTTCCTGGTTGAAATATCGCAGCCCTAGGAGCTTGTCGGACTTGCGATGCGACAAGCTCCTTATGCAAAAGCTGCCGGCCGAGTTGAAGTCGAAAACATGTTCTTGAAGCTTTTCGAAAGGATATTTTGTGAGCACCCGGCCGGTTTTGCTTTTAGCAGCCTGTCCCGACTGGTAAGTCCGACAGGCTGCTTGGCAAGCGGCGGGCCCGCTGCCCGGAGGCCGTCAAGTCGAGGCGTGAACGCCGGCAGGCTCCTGCGCCACCTGCACCATCTGTTTACCCAGGTTCTGGCTGTTGAGGAGGCGTAAAAACGCCTTCGGCATGCTGTCTATGCCCTGGGCAAGGTCGAACTTCGACTTGAGCAGCCCGGCCCGATGCCACGCCACCAGCCGCTCGCGGGCTTCATCGTAAAGGCTCAGATAGTCGCTCACGAGAAACCCTTTGATCGTCGCGCGCGCGATGAGCGTCTGGCGATGAAACCGCGGGCCGATATCAGGCTCTCCGAACTTGCCTGCCAGGCTGATCGACCCCACGAGCGCGATACGCGCGTGAGCGGCGAGATTCTGCATCACCGCTTCGCTGATCGGGCCGGCGGTGTTGTCGATATAGACGTCGATGCCGCGCGGACACGCTTTGCCCAGCGCGGCGGGCAGGTCGGGCTCTGCGGTATAGCTGACCACGTCGTCATAACCGAGCTCGCGGCAATACGCCGCTTTTTGCGGCGAGCTCGTGACGCCGACGGTACGGCAACCGCTCAGCTTCGCGATCTGTCCGGCGATCTGGCCCACCGAGCCGGCTGCGGCTGAAACGACCACGGTGTCTCCCGCTTTGATGCGGGTGGACTCGAGCAGCGCGAAATACGCCGTCAGTCCGTTAAGACCGAAGGCCTCCATCCAGTAGGGCAGCGGCGCGAGCGCCGGATCGACGCGGCGTACAGCCGACGCCGACAACGCGGCGTATTCCTGCCACCCGAAGCCGAAATCGCTGACGACGATGTCGCCGGGTTTGTACTGCTTGGCATTCGACTGTACGACTTCGCCGATGCCGCCGCCCAGCATCACGTCGCCCGGCTTGACCCCGGCTGCGTAATTCTTCTGCGGGCTGATGCGCCCTCGCATGTAGGGCGCGACGTCGAGGTAAATGGCGCGCACGAGCATCTGGTTGGCGCGAGGCTCGGGGACGGGGCCATCGGAAAGCGTCCAGTTCGCTTCAGAAGGCAGGCCTTCGGGGTACGACGCGAGACGCCATTGTTTGTTCGAAGTGGGTGTAGCCATGATTGAGCCCCAACTGGTGATTTACGATTCGATGACGTCTCGAAGATACCGCATTCGATACCGCACCGGGGGGCTGACTATCCGCGGCAGTCTGCCGGAACGATGACCTGCGGGCCGGCCCGCAGGCCCACCGAGACCTCGCGGGGCGAAATCACTTTGAGCGGCCCCGCGATCGGCGCGGAGAGCGCGCATCGCGCTTTTTCGACGAGGCGATCGCTTTCGAGCGCGATGATCCTCAGATGGAGGCGCGTGGTATCGGGAACGAGCAGGTGCATCCGGCCCGCGATCGATACGGGTAACGAGAGCGCCTGCTCCGGCGTGCGGTAGATGTGATTGGAGAAACCCGGCAGTGCCGCGATCTCGACGAGCTCACTACCCTGGCGCCGGTAGACCTTGAGCGTGCCGCCGATGTGCGGCGTGATGACCGCGGCAATCTCCGCGCGCCCGTCGCCGTCGAGGTCTGCGACGCCGACCGGATTCAGCCAGCGCATCGGCGTGCCGATCGCCGGCGATTGCGCGCTGATCGTCAGCGCGTCACCGCTCGACCGGATCAGCACGAGGCGCGCACCGCTGTCGCGCTGGCTGACGATTGCAAGAATTTCGACGGGTTCGTTCTCCGCGAGCTTGACGAGCCGCGGCGCAAAATCCTCGAAGACCTCGTCTTCGGGAAGCCGTAGCGCGAGCTTGCGTCCGGTGCTGGTCGTCGCCGTCAGGCGCGCATATTCGTGCGGCTTGCCAAGCGCGAAATGCCCGTATCGATCGACGGGGTCGGCGTAGCGCGCCTCGGTGATCGTCTCCGCCCCGAGCGCTGCGCCGATGAATGAAAGCGACGCCGCGAAAGCGAGCAGGATGCGGCGCGCCCGCATCAAATAGGCGCGCATTTTATGCGAGGCGATCTCTGCACCGCGGTGGCAATGCCATCGAGTGGCCTGTATCAGTGATTTCGAGAGTAACGTTCGCAACGGCCGCCCGCGCGGGGGCGGGCCCGTCACTCACCGGTAAGTTGCTATCGGTTCTAACGTTACGCGCCACCGAGCCCCGCGCGAACGGCGGCCACACGAGACTCGCGGGCTTCAGCACTCGATCTTTGTCGGGCTCACAGCCGACTGTGTCATTGCGACACGTGCCCGGTTTGCCGAAACAGGTATTCGTTGCAGGCGTGGCCCCCGGCGGCAGTCCTGAGCGCCTCGAGCCGGAAACCCCGATCGCGATAAAAGCGGAAGATCTGCTCGGGTGTCGCAACTTCGAACGGAAGGCCGCCGACCCAATCCACCACGTCTCGCCACGCCGACATGCCGCGCTGGCTTTCCCTCGAGTAATTGCGCCACGTGTGAAACGGTCTTCCCGTCGCCAGATCGCGCAACGTTGTCGGACCCCAGAGGCGCAGTGTTGCAGGGCCGAGGATCAGCCACCTGAGCGCGATCGGCAGGCGGTTGTACGCCTGCTTGACCCGCAACCAGGTTCCGCTGGCGCGACCCTGATCGTTGTAGATGGCAATGAACAATGCGCCGCCGTCACACACCAGCGTCGCGGCATTGGCGAGCGCCTGTTTCATGTTGCCCGTATGGTGCAGGACGCCCCATGAATACACGACGTCCCATTGCCCAAGGCTGCTCAGGTAGGCCGGGTCGAGCACCGAAGCCTGTTCGACTTTCCAGTGAGCATCATCCGGAAGATAGCGACGCCGCAGTTCTGCGGTGCAGGCAACCGAACGCGGATCGTAATCGAAAGAATGGACGGTTGCGCCCAGCCGCCGCGCGGCAAGGCTGAACAGGCCGCTGCCGGAGCCGATGTCGAGAAATCGTTTTCCGTTCAGATTTTCGACTTCCAGCATTTCGCACAGCGATCGTTCCGCCTGATGGATGCGGTCCTCGTCGAGCACTCGTAAAAATCGTGACCAGTTGTCGCCGAAGGCAAAGCGAATTCCGGTGTGGATCTCCGACGCATGTAGCGAGCTCATAGGCCCCCCTTACGGGCGGGCCGAAACAGATGTTGTCGGGTTCTTATCCTGTTATTGGCGACCGTCCTTTCAGCAGTCTAGCAACTCTGCCGTGGGACAGGTGAAAACGAAAACAGGACCGCTCGACCCATGGCGAATACCTGGGGTGGGGGCCATTCTTGGGTCCCGGGCTGCTGGATCATGAATGTGACGGCGCCTCCCCGAGCCCGGTCGAGGCGCCGGGCGTGGTCGCGCCGCTTCGAGCGCGAACGATGGCCGCCTGCTCTCTGACCTTGTGGTATTGAACCGCGTTGAGCTGCCGGGCCGCGACCCAGCAGCCCCCTGCCTGCACGAGCAGCAGCAGGGAGCCGAGCAGGGCGACGCGAACGACGACCGGGTCCGGGTCGAACTGCAGCCACAAAAAGGCGTGCAGCGAAATCAGGATCGCCAGCGAGTTGAACGCCCAGCCGCGACAGATGCGCTGGCGGCTTTTGTTGTAATCGAAGAGCTTGCAGAATTGCGGATCGGACAAAACCAGCGCCTTGTCCGCCGCATAGGAACGCGCGTCCGGTCCGTAAGCCCGTGCCCTGTTCTGTTTCGCCCACAAAGGCCCGAGGACGGCGTCGGCAAAGCGATCGGTGACAATGCCGAGGAGATAAACGACGGCAAGCAAGGGTACGGTCGCCGTCGTCGAAAAGAGGCGTTCGAGGGGGACCCAGTCGTAGCCGAATGCAGCCAGAAGCAGCAGGCACACCCAGACTGCCGCACCCACGCCGATGACCAGCAGCTCGGCGACTAGCGTCGTGGTGCTCACGGGCTCAGCGCTGCGTTGAAGAAAACCAGTGTCGTGATGCTGAAGTTCGCATCATATTTCGCCTTCCGTTCGTGCTGAGCGTAACACTGTGAAGTCGAAGCATGAAAGGCGTTGTTTGTCGTTCATCCTTCGACTTCGGCACCCGTTGCCTAGCTCAGGACGAACGGAATTTGAAGCGAACTTATGAGTCAGGTCGCTATTCATCGAATTGTGTCCGCGTCCGGCTCACGGCTCGGGCGTGCCCGTGTCCTGATTGCCCTGGCCGAGATCCTTGCGTGCCGCAGCCGCAAGCGCCTGGTATTTCGTTCTGAAAGCGTCGAGGCTTTCTTCTTCGAGTTCCTCCAGATCGAGCAGGGCATTGTGTGCACCCTGGGTCGCGCGGATCAGCTCATCGAGCTTGACCTGGATGGCCTCGGTGTCGCGGTTCTGGGTATTCTGAATCAGAAACACCATCAGGAAGGTGACGATGGTCGTGCCGGTGTTGATGACGAGCTGCCAGGTATCGCTGAAGCCGAACATCGGGCCGGTGATGATCCACACGACGATGACGGCGACCGCCAGGGAGAATACGCGAGGGCGGCCGCAGAAATGTGCGGCCGCCTTTGCAAACCGGGAGTACCAGGCGGCGCTGTTCATGAAGCTCTCCGTTCCCGCGCGATCGGCGGACCATTCCGACGTGTCCAGCCGATACGTGCGTATCGAGGCGCCGCGCGGCTCAGCCCGTTCGCGCGATCGAACGCTCAACCGCCAGACGCGGCCTTGATCCCCGTCGCTTTCACGAGCTTGCCGAACTTCGCCAGCTCGCTCTTGAGATAGGTGTGGAACTGTTCCGGCGTGCTGGCGATGATCTCCGCGCCGACTTCCGCGTGCTTCTGCTGCACCTCAGGCGACTTGAGTATCTCGACCAGATCCTTGTTCAGGCGCGCGACGAGCGGTTTGGGCATGCCGGGCCCGCCGGCCACGGCTGACCACGAGGAGTTCTCGTAGCCGGGAACGCCGGCTTCGGCGACGGTCGGCAGATCGGGCAGGGCGGGTGAGCGCCTTGCGCCCGTCGTGGCGAGCGCGCGCAGCCGGCCGGTTTTCAGGTGCGGCACCGTCGAGATCGTGTTGTTGAAAAGGACCTGGATTTGCCCGCTGATCAGGTCGGTGAGCGACGGCGCCGAGCTCTTGTACGGGATGTGGGTCATCTTCGTCTTGGTCAGCATGGTGAAAAGCTCACCCGAGATGTGCCCGAAGCCGCCAATGCCCGACGAGCCGTAGTTCAGCGCACCGGGTTTTTCCTGCGCGAGGGCGACGAGCTCCTTGACCGATTTGGCATTCACGGTCGGGTGCACCACAAGCACACCAGGCGAGCTGGAGACCTGCGTGATCGGGGAAAAGTCTTTCACGACATCGAAAGGCAGTTTATAGAGATGCGGATTAACGGCCCACGTGCCGACCGTGGCGATGACCAGGGTGTAACCGTCCGCAGGGGCTCGCGCAACGATCTCCATGCCGATGTTGCCGTTCGCGCCGCCGCGATTGTCGACGATGACCTGCTGGCCGAAGCGCTGGCTGAGTCTTTCGGCGAGCATGCGGCCCTGGATATCGGTGGGCCCGCCGGCGACGAACGGGACGACCAAGCGCACGGGCTTGTTCGGGTAATCCCCCGGGCCTTTGACGACTTGCGCGTGGGCACCGGTGGCGCAGGCGAATGCCGTGAGGCAGGCGAGGAAGCTGAGGCGAAACTTCATGGGTTTTTTCTCCGTTTCAAGTGCGCGCATTGTAAAGGCGCCGGAGTAAATCTGCCTGCTTCGCCGGTCAGTCGCCGAAGGTTTGCTTCAGCCGCATGACGGCGGAAGCCGGGCTGGTGAGCACTCTTCGCCTGTTGCTGCGCGGAATGGAGTCAGCCGCGCTCGCCATGGAGAACTGTCCCAGGATGATCGCTTCGCATCCTTCGAGCTCTGCAGCAGCGGCGGCGATGAGGCGATCGTGCTCGGCGGGCTGGCCGTCGTGCAGCGCCGCGAGCGCTGCCGGCACGGCGCGGGTCTGTATCGAAAGCGTGATGCCGCGTTGCCGGGCGAGGTCTTCGAGCTCGGCCTTCAGCGCCGGAATGCTGGGCTCGAATGTCGCGATGAGACCGATATGGGTTCCTGCCTCGAGCGCTTCGTCGAGCATCGCTTCGTTGGGCTTGAGCACCGGGACGTCGAGCGCTGCGCGGGCGGCTTCGATCGCGGGGCCGAATGCGGAGCAGGTGAACAGGATCGCGTCCGCGCCGCAGCCGCGGACGTATTGGGCCAGTGTCACGAAGCGCTCGACCATTTCATCGGTGAGCCGCCCGTTCGCTGCGTGGTCGAGCGCAAGCGAATCTTCGAGCAGATTGGTGGTGCGGGCGGCGGGCCACAGGCGCTTGAACGCCGTCACGATGGGCTCGATTGCGACGGGCGTGGCGTGAACAAGGGCGATGCGAGGTGATTGCATGGCCATCTAAGCGGTTTGCGTGAGAAGCGTCGCGCTTTTTTCCAGCTGAGCGACGACCGCTGCGCCGAACGCCCGCGTCCCGGTCCTGCCGCCGAGGTCGGCTGTGCGCTGCGCCGGGTTCGCGAGTACGGCGTCGACCGCAGCCTCGATCGCCTGGCCCGCTTGCGTAAGCTCGGCGCGCTTGCGCCGGTTGCCGAGCGCATCGAGCAGCATCGCCGTGGACAGGATGAGCCCGGACGGGTTGCCGATGTCCTTGCCCGCGATATCCGGCGCCGAGCCGTGTCCGGCGTTGGCGACCAGATGCTCGTCGCCTGCGTTCAGCGCACCGGCCAGCCCGAGGCTGCCCGACATGGCACACGCGAGATTCGAGAGCACGTCACCGAACATGTTGGTGATCAGGATCACGTCGTGGCGCTCGGGTCTCGTATAGAGGTCGGCGGCCATCGCGTCGATATCCATCTCGCGCCACGTGACGTGCGGGAATTGTTCCGCAACCGCCGTCGCCTGGTTGATGAAGATGCCATCCGAAAGCTGCAGCACGTGGCGTTTGCCCACCGCGGTGACGTGCTTGCGGCGGCGCCCGGCGTAATCGAAAGCCACCTGCGCGATGCGCTTCGAGGCTTTGGCCGTGATCTTGCGCACCGACAGGGCGAGGTCCTCGGTCGGCATGAACTCTCCGCTGCCGAGGAACATGTTGCGGTCCGAATAAAAGCCTTCGGTGTTCTCGCGCACGATGAGGCAGTCCAGACCCGGAAGCGCTTTGTCGAGCCCCGGCCGGCTGCGCGCGGGACGAATGTTCGCGTAGAGATCGAGACGCTTGCGGATCGCGCCGGGCACGTTGATGCCGCCTGCTTCGCGCGGGGGATACTCGGTCATGCCGCACGGTCCGAGCACCACGGCGTCGGCCGCGACCGCGTCTTCGACGAGCGCATCAGGCAGCGTCGTGCCGGTTTTGCGATAGCTGGCCATGCCCACATCGCGCGTGTCCAGCTCGAGCCCGAGTGAAAAGATGGCATTGGCACGCTCGAGCACCGAAAGTGCCGCAGCAGTGATTTCCGGACCGATGTCATCGCCCGGGAGCACGAGTATGTTCATTGCGGGAACCTGATCAAGGAAGTTTGCGGAGGGGGTGACGCATACAGTATTGTATTTAAAAACACTGCCGTACGCTGCGGCGCCCATACAATAGGGATCGAGAATCAGGAGGATCGATGAGCGTTTCACGAAGGAATCTGACGGTAATGACGGCGGCGCTGGCAGCGGCGCTGGCTGGGTTTCAGGGCTCGGCCTGTGCGCAGACCTATCCCACCAAGCCGGTTCGAATTCTCGTCGGGTTTGCGCCGGGCGGCGGCACCGACATCATGGCGCGCGTGATCGCGGCGAAGCTCACCGACAGCATGAAGCAGCAGTTCATCGTCGACAACCGGCCGGGCGCCAACGCGAATCTCGCCGCCAAGTTGGCCGCCGATGCTCCCGGCGACGGCTATACGTTGCTCTTCATGTCGGTCGCCCACATCATGAGCAAGCCGGTATACAAGAACCTGGGCTACGACATCGAGCGCGATCTCACGCCGATCACCGTGGTGTCGAGTGTCCCCCAGGTGCTCGCGGCCAATCCGGCGCTGCCGGCCCGCACGGTGAAGGAATACATTGCGCTCGCGAAGTCGAAACCGGGTGAGCTCACGTACGCCACATCGGGCGTCGGCAGCCCCGAGCATTTCGCCGGCGAGATGTTCAAGATGATGACGAAGACCGATCTGCTCCCGGTGCCGTACAAGGGTGGCGGTCCGATCGCAATCGATCTGGTCGCGGGCCATGTCATCTCGAGCTTCAGCACCATGCCGCCGATCCTCCCGCACATCCAGTCGCATCGCGTGCGGGCGATCGCGGTCACGACGGCGAAACGGGCGGCGGTGCTGCCGGACGTGCCCACGATCGGAGAAACGATCCCCGGCTACGTGATGAGCACGTGGTATGGCGCGGTTGCGCCCGTCAAGACGCCGCGCGATATCGTCCAGCGGCTCAATCAGGAGATGGTGAAAGCGCTCGCACTCCCCGACGTGAAGGAGAAGCTCGCGGCGCTGGGTGCGGAGGTCGTCGGCAGCACCACCGATGAGACTGCTGCGATATTCAAGACCGACCTGGCGAAGTTCACCAAAGTCGCGAACGCCGCGAAAATTCGCACGGACTAGACTAGCGCGCGGCGGGCTGCGCTATACGGGGTTAAGCACGATGTCTCCTATGCTGGGCTGCATCGCAGACGATTTCACCGGGGCCACCGACCTCGCGAACACCCTGACCCGTCAGGGTATGTGCACCGTGGTGCTGCTCGGCGTGCCGGGCGGCGAGCTGAAGCTGCCCGAGTGCGACGCCGTCGTCGTCGCACTCAAGTCCCGATCGAAT
>JBKJKJ010000086.1:0-17426 GCA_046597455.1 Burkholderiales bacterium | reverse complement strand
CTCGATGTACACGGCCAAGATCGCCTGGAGTTGGAAAGCGCATTACGCCAAGCCCTGATGCGGCATGAATTTGAACTGCACTACCAGCCGAAGTACGACGCAGTGTCGGGCGCGCTCAGCGGCATGGAGGCGCTGATCCGCTGGAACCACCCCGAGCGGGGCCTGGTACCGCCGCTACAGTTCATCGACTTGGCAGAGCAAACGGGCATCATCGTGCCCATCGGAGAGTGGGTGCTGGAGGAAGCCTGCCGGCAGGCCCAGACTTGGCGCACGCAGGGGGTGACGCATGCATCGGTCGCCGTCAACGTGTCAGGTATTCAGTTCCGACAAAGCGACTTGCTAGCGAGCATTGCGGGCGTACTAGAGCGCACGGGCCTGGCCCCCTCAGGCCTGCAGCTAGAGATCACCGAGTCAGTGATGATGAATGACCCTGAAGGTTTTATCCGCACATTGGGCGCGCTCAAAGCGATGGGCATTGGCGTGGCGCTAGACGACTTTGGCACCGGCTACTCCAGCCTGAGTTACCTGAAGCGATTCCCCATCGACTCGCTGAAGATCGACCGGTCGTTCGTCACCGGTCTTCCCGCTGACCAGGACGACGCATCGATCGCGCAGGCGGTCATCACCATGGCGCACGCGCTGCGGCTCAAGGTCGTGGCAGAGGGCGTCGAAACCAGTGCGCAGCTCGGCTTTCTCAGGGCGCACGGCTGCGATGAAATGCAGGGCTTTTACTTTTCCCGCCCCCTCCCCGCCGAGCAGTTCACCGAGCTCATCCGCAGCCCGCGAACGCTGCCTTTGGAATCGGCCAGCCAGGACGGGGGCGCGCGGGAACAACCGGTTTCGGTCGGCTGATCACCCGTATCGTCGATCGCGGTGAGCGTTACAAACCGCGCGAGTGTGGCAGCCAGCGGCGAGCGAAATCGCTTGCGTCAGTCTGCGCCTGTTCGTGTGGCGCGGTCGTGCGCCGGAGCCGGGGCTGCACGCGCCTGGCGCGCCAGAAACCGGTCGAGCTGGTCCGCAAACCGCTTCCGATCGGTCTGATCGAGTGGGGCCGGCCCGCTCGTCTGCACGCCCTGCCCGCGTAGACCTTCGAGGAAATTGCGCAGCTCGAGCCGCTCGCGAATGTTGTCCGGCGTATAGAACTCACCGCGCGGATTGAGCGCGTGCCCGGCGCGCGCGATGACATCGGCGGCGAGTGGAATATCGGCAGTGATCACCAGGTCGCCCGCTGCGATGCGCCCGACGATTTCGTTATCCGCAACGTCGAAACCGCGCGGCACCTGCATCATGTGCACGAAGCGCGAAGAAGGAATGCGCAACGCCTTGTTGGCGACGAGGGTCATCTGAATCTGCAGGCGCTCTGCCGCGCGATAGAGTATGTCCTTGATGACGCCGGGGCAGGCGTCGGCGTCGACCCAGATGTGCATCACGTCCTTTCCGCCGCGGTGCGGCCTATCCTTATTCCTTCGAGTATGCCAGCTATTCGCGGATGGAACGCGGCGAAGCGCGTGTTTTCCGCGCGCTCGGAACCTGCGTATTGGTATCGCGTTTGCGAGTCGTGGAACCGCATGCGCGCGCATGAGATGCCGCCTCGTTAGCGTGCGCAGGTATTTGCATACGCCGGCAAGGCACTTGAACTCGCGCGCAACGCGAGTAGTCTGTCTACCATTCCTCACGTCCGGAGGTCGCCATGCCCCACCGACCGATCAGAACCATTATCGAGAATCAGCAGATCGCGACCGCGCCCAGCTCGATGACCGTCCTCGGCGCCGCGCGCGTGATGAAGGACAGGCGAATCGGCGCGCTGCTGGTGTGTGACCTGCGCCGGCTGGTCGGCATATTCACCGAGCGTGACGCGCTCTTTCGCGTGACCGCCGAAGCCCGCGACCCCGGAATTACGCTGCTCGCCGACGTGATGACGCCGCATCCGCAAACGATCGGACCCGACAAGCCGCTGGGGCATGCGCTGCACATGATGTATGAAGGCGGTTTCCGCAATGTGCCGGTGGTGGAAAACGGCCGGCCGATCGGCATGGTCTCGGCGCGCGACGCGCTCGGTCCGGAATTGCGCGAATTCGTATCCGAGCTGGGCGCGCGCGAGCACATCGCGGAGATCCTGGGCTAGCGGGACCCCCGATTGCCACCGCTTCAGTTATAGGGGTGGTGTGCGTCGCCGCACAGTGAACGGGTCGAAGCGCGCGCTATACTGAATTGCTGCCGAAGCGTCACCTTGGCGGTTTCTGTTGCTGGTTTCCGAACGGCCGGTAAACGGCCCAGGAGCGTCATGTTCAGCGGCATAGTCGATCTGCCATGGTGGGGTTACGTGGTCTATACGCTGGTCGTGACCCACGTGACGATCGCGGCCGTGACGATTTACCTGCATCGCCACCAGTCGCATCGCGCGCTCACGCTCCACCCGCTCGTCAGCCACCTGTTTCGCTTCTGGCTGTGGCTTACCACGGGAATGGTCACGAAGGAGTGGGCGGCGATCCACCGCAAGCACCACGCGAAATGCGAAACCGCCGACGATCCGCACAGCCCGCAGATATTCGGCATCCGTAAAGTGCTGTGGGAAGGCGCCGAGCTCTATCGCGCGGAGTCCGCGAAGCGCGAGACGATGGAGCGCTACGGTCAGGGCACGCCGGACGACTGGATCGAGCGCAATATCTACAGTCGCTACTCGGCTTACGGTGTTTCAGGCCTGCTCGTCCTCAACTTTATCGTGTTCGGCTTCATCGGCGTCACGATCTGGGCCGTGCAGATGATATGGATCCCGCTCATGGCGGCCGGCGTGGTCAACGGTATCGGTCACTACTGGGGCTACCGGACTTTTCAGCCGGAAGACGCGAGCCGGAACATCGTCCCCTGGGGGATCCTGATTGGCGGTGAAGAATTGCACAACAATCACCACGCCCATGTGACCTCGGCACGGCTGTCGAACCGCTGGTACGAATTCGACATCGGCTGGCTGTACATCCGGCTGCTGGAGATCGCAGGTCTTGCCAAAGTGAAGAAAATCGCGCCGCTGCTGAAGCTCGACAAAGCCAAGACGCAGTGTGACGCCGACACGGTTCAGGCGGTGGTCACCCATCGCTACGAAGTCCTTGCCCAGTATGCGAAGTCGGTGCGCGCGACGTGCGCAGCGGAAGTTCGATTGCTCCGGGGCAATGCCATCAGCGTGGACTGGATTGCGCTCAAGCGCTGGCTGCACATCAACCGCCGGGCGCTGCCGCAGCCCGAGCGCGAGCAGCGCGACCGCGTTCTGCAGGCGAGCGCGGTTCTGGCGACGATTTACACGATGCGCGACGAGCTGCAGTCGCTCTGGCAGCGCTCCAATGCCACCAAGGAGCAGCTCGTCCAGCAGCTCGAAGACTGGTGCAGACGCGCCGAATCAAGCGGCATCGAAGCCCTGCAATCATTTTCCGGACGGCTGCGCTGTTACGACGGTTAGCGCCGTCGGTGGCGGATTGCTGCGGCCGGAATCGCGATGGCCTACTGCCACCGCGACCCCGCTTTTCAGCCAAACCTGCATCGCCGTGCAGGGCTGAGCGTGTCGGCTCTCCTGTAGTATGCCGGCAGCACAAGCCGCTTCGGAGGCGTTGGTGACGACAGACCCACGGCATCACAAAGGCCGCAAGCGGGTAAACCTCGCGTTGCAGGGCGGCGGCGCCCACGGCGCATTCACGTGGGGCGTGCTCGAACGGCTGATCGGCGACACTCGGCTGTTCATCGACGGCCTCAGCGGCACGAGCGCCGGCGCGATGAACGCGGTCGTGTTCACCGACGGGTTCGTCCGCGGCCGCCAGCAAGGCGCCATAGCGGCGCTGAACACCTTCTGGAGCCGGGTGAGCAAGGGCGCGCTCGTGTCGACGGCCATGATGCAGGCGATATCACCGATGCGCGGCTCCTGGAACATGGACGACACGCCCGGTTTCCAGATGCTCGATGCGATCACCCGGATGTTTTCGCCTTATCAGCTCAACCCGCTCGACCTGCACCCACTGCGAGACATCCTCAACGAGCTGGTCGATTTCGACGGCTTGCGCCGGCGCACCGAGATCAAGCTGTTCGTCGCCGCGACCAATGTCCGCACCTGCAAGCTCAAGGTCTTCCGCACGCCCGAAATCACGGTCGAGAGTCTGCTCGCATCGGCATGCCTGCCGATCCTGTTCCGCGCGGTCGAAATCAAGGGCGAAAGCTACTGGGACGGAGGCTACATGGCGAACCCTGCAATCACCCCGCTCATCAACGAGTGCGTGAGCAAGGACGTGATCATCGTCCAGGTCAATCCGATGAACCGTCCGCACGTGCCCAGCACCGCGCGCGAGATACTGAACCGCGTGAACGAGATCAGTTTCAATTCCACGCTGGTTCGCGAGATGAACGGCATCGCCACCGTGTCGCGACTGCTCGAGGCGGGGCGGGCCGAGGGCAGTGGCTACGCCCGTGTGAATTTCCACATGATCGAGGCCGAGGACGCGATGAGCGGGCTCGGCACGTCGAGCAAGTTCAACGCGGACTGGGGCTTCCTCACTTACCTGCACGATCTGGGCATGAAGACCGCCGAGCGCTGGCTGGCCGACCATTTCGACGCGATCGGCAACGAATCGACGCTCGATATGATCAAGACTTACGAGTAGTGGGTGGTTCGGAATGTTCGCGCCTGCGCGCGTGTCACCGGAGATCGTCGCCAGGCTGAACGCGGAGGCCAAACGCGCGCTGCAGGCACCCGAAATCCTCCGGCGCATGACGCTCGAAGGCGCGGATGTCGTGGCCAACGCCCCGCCGGCCTTCGCGTCCGAAGTCAAAACCGAATACGCCAAATGGCGCGAGCTCGTCAGCCGACCGGGAATGAAGTTCTGAGGCCGCCCGTTCCGAGCCTGTTGCATCGAACGCCGGCGCGTCGATCATCCTGACGCTGGAGAAAAAATGATGGCGCTGGTGAGTGCCCTTTCGGTGTTTCTGCTCGTACTGACGACGTTCGTTCACTACGAAGTGCTGCGCGTGCTGACGCTCGGCCTGCCCGGTCTGCACATACCGCCGCGCGCCAAGCTGGTGGTCGTCATCCTGGTGGCGTTTTTTGCGCATGCGGTCGAGATATTTCTCTACGCCGTTGCCTTCCATGTCCTCGGCCTCTATCTCGGCGGCGGCGCGCTTCAGGGACTGAGCACTTCGTCGTTCAAGCTCGCGCTTTATTTCTCGGCGGAGACCTATACGTCCCTCGGTTACGGAGATGTGCTTCCCAAAGGGGATTTACGATTGCTTGCCGGCATGGAAGCGCTCAACGGGCTGCTGCTGATAGGATGGTCCGCTTCATACACCTATATCGCGATGGAGCGCTTCTGGACGACGTTCGCTCGCGACGAGCGGTCGCGGTGACGGTTCGGAATAGAATGCGCGAGGCGCCTGGCAAAGCGCCCCCAAAACGACGAGGCGAGGAGAAAATATGAACCGAGGATTACGGGCCGGTGTTACGGCCGGACTGCTGGCGGCAATATCGGTCTGCGCGCCGCACACGATGGCGCAGGGTGGGGCGTACCCGGTGAAGCCGATCAGGATGACTGTGTCTTCAGGCGCGGGCGGCGGGCTGGATTTCGTGGCGCGCCAGGTCGCAACGCCGCTCACCGAAGCCCTGGGGCAAAGCGTAGTGGTGGACAACCGCGCCGGAGCGAGCGGGAGCATTGCCGCGGAGCTTGCGGCGCAGGCGGCGCCCGATGGTTACACGCTCATGATGCTGAGCGCGAGCCTCGTGATCTACGGCATCGTGAACAAGACGCGCTACGACCTGTTTCGCGACTTCGACCCGGTGTCGCAGGTCGCCGCGAGCCCTTACATCCTCACCGTGCATCCCTCGCTCCCCGTGCAGTCGGTGACGGATCTCATCGCCTATGCGAAAGCGAACCCGTCGAAGCTTAACTTCGCGTCGACCGGACCGGCCTCGCTCGCGCATCTGTCGGGTGAGCTTTTCGCGCTTTCGACCGGGACGAAAATGGTGCACGTCCCCTATAAAGGTGTCGGCGCGGCGCTGATCGACATGCTCTCGGGACAGATACAGCTGAGCTTCCTGAGCGGGGGCTCGGTGTATGGCCAGGTGCGCACAAAGAAGCTCAAGGCGCTCGCCATTGCGAGCACGTCACGCGCAAAAATGGCGCCCGAGTTGCCGACGATGATAGAAGCGGGGGTCCCGGGTTTCGTCGTGACCCAGTGGCACGGGATGATGGCGCCGCGCGGTACACCCCGAGCGGTGATCGATCGGCTGCATCAGGAGATCGTCAAGGCCGTTCAGCGCCCCGAGCTGGTATCGCGACTCGCCCTCGATGGCACCGAGCCGGTAGCAAGCTCGCCTAAAGAATTCGCCGCTTTCCTCGCGTCCGAGCGCAACCAGTGGGCGAAGGTCGCCAAGGCAGCCCACATCCGCGGCGACTAGTGGTGCGTACGCTTACCGGGCCGTGTCACCGGGGCGCAAGGTTCCGCAGCGGACACCTCAGGCGGCGGCGGATTCCGCGTAAGCGGCTTCGGTAGACCGGTAATTGGCGTAGCCGTGTTGCGATGCGTCCGCCATGCAGTCCTCGACCGAGCCGAAGGCGCACGGCGACTCGAGCTCGGAGCCGTCATCGTGAGCCGCAATCCAGCGCCATGCGCCGTTGCCCGGCGTGGCGAACTTCCATTTCGCACGAATCTCCATATTTGCCTCCCCCGCAGTCGCTGAAAATCTGCCGGGAAGCATTGCAACGGATGTGCCCGGCGCCGGGTCGGCAACCGCGTCGGCGCTGCGCTAAAGCCCGCGCACCGCAACGCCGTTAATGGCCGTGCGGTGTCAGCGGCGAAACTTCGCCCGCATCCCCGCGACCGATCTTGATCCCGCGAGCGCTACAGACGCGCGTTGCGGCGTTGCGGGGTTCGCGGATCGGCAAACCCGGAGACACGTTTGCGTATACTCATTGCCGATGACGAAAGCGCCACCCGGCGCATACTCGAGTCCCTCCTGACCCGGCTCGGTCACGAGGTGGTTACCACACACAACGGCCTCGAAGCCTGGGAGGCGCTGCAGCAGCCCGATGCGCCGACGCTTGCGATTCTCGACTGGATGATGCCCGGCCTCGATGGGCTCGAAGTCTGCCGCAATGTCCGCGAATCGGAGAACGGCGAGTACACCTACCTCATCGTGCTGAGCGCCAAACGCGGCACGCGCAACCTCGTCGCCGGGATCAACGCCGGTGCGGACGATTACCTGAGCAAGCCTTTCGATCCCGAGGAGTTGCAGGCCCGCGTCTGCGCAGCCCAGCGCGTTCTGAAGCTGCACGAAGCGGCTCGCGCGCGCGCGCGGTGCGCGGTGTGCGGGGCGAAGTGACGTTTTGCTATTCCGCGCGGATGTTCGCGTCCTTCACGACCTTCGTCCATTTGGCGATTTCGGTTTTCAGCCAGCGCGCGAACTCCTCGGGCGTATTGCCGACAGGCTCGCCGCCTTCGGCGGACAACTGCTTTCTTACTTCCGGCTGATGAACGATCGCAACGGTCTCGCGATTGAGTAGCTGGATGAGCGACGCCGGCGTTGCCCTGGGCGCAAGCAGCCCCTGCCACGCGACCATCTCGTACCCGGCTAAACCGCTCTCGGCCACGGTCGCAAGCTCGGGTACGAGCGCTGAGCGCTTGAGGCTGGTCACCGCGATTGCGCGCAGTTTTCCCGAGCGCACGTGCGCCAGCGCCGAAGGCATGGTGGCGAAGCTCAGGTCGATACGGGCGCCCATGAGGTCCACCAGCATCGCCGGTGCGCCTTTGTAAGGAATCTGCGTCATCTTCACGCGGGCCGTGAGGTTGAAGAGCTCCGCCGCGAGTTGCGTGGCGCCGCCGATGCTCGAGACGCCGTAGTTGAGCTCGCCGGGTTTCGAACGTGCGAGCGCGATCAGTTCCTGCACCGACTGCACCCGCAGCGATGGATTCAAGACGAGAATCTGCGGTGCGTAGGCGATGTGCGTGATGGGCGCGAGATCACTCAGCGGGTCGTAAGGTAGCTTCTTGAACAGTCCCGGGTTCACGCCAAAGCTCGTGGTGACGAGCAGGAGCGTGTAACCGTCCGGCGGCGCCTTCGTCGTGATTTCGGTCGCGATGATGCCGCTCGCGCCGGCCCGATTGTCGACGACCAACTGCTGGCCCAACCGTTTGCTCAGCGCTTCGGCGATGATCCGCCCGACAAAATCGGCGTTGCCGCCGGGCGTCTGCGCGATGATGAAGCGCACCGGACGTTTCGGATAGTCGGGGCGGGTTTGAGCGACAGCGCTGCAGGCGGCTGCGAGCAGTGCAAGCGCGCATGCGAAGATGGGTAATGGGTGCAGCATGACGTCCTCCCGGAAGCGAGCGCTTGAACACGCTTTCATGAATAATAGGGGCTGGCTTTTCCAGCGCGGGTAGCATCTCATGAAATCGTACTGCATCAGGCACGAAGGTCAGCACGCCGTCCTGGATCTGCAGGAGGTGCCGATTCCCCGGCCCGGGCCCGGGCAGGTGCTGCTGCGGGTGCGTGCCGCTTCTCTGAACCGCGGTGACCTGCTGGGCGCCATCGCTTTCCATCGTGCGCCGGAGGGCCGTCCCGCGGGCGTGGACGCTGCGGGCGAAGTCGACGCGGTGGGCGAAGGCGTCAAGGACTTCAAGTGCGGCGAGCGCATCATGGTGCGCGCTCGCGGCTGCTTTGCCGAGTTCGTGCTCGTCGATCCGGCGCTCGCAACACCGATCCCGGCGCATCTGTCGTGGGAGCAGGCGGCGGCGATACCCATTTCGTACGTGACCGCGTGGGAAGCCCTGATTCAGTTCGGACGCCTCAAAGCGGGCGAGCGGCTGCTCATCGTCGGCGCGTCGTCCGGTGTGGGCGTGGCATCGATCCAGTTGGGAAAGGTTCTCGGTGCCCATGTGATCGGCGTCTCGACTTCGGCGGTCAAGCTCGGAAAGCTGCGCGAGCTCGGCCTCGACCTGGGGATTTGCGTCCCCGGCAGGGATTTCAGCGCGCAGGTGCTGGACGCGACCGGCGGCAAAGGCGTCGATCTCGCGGTGAATCTCGTCGGCGGAACGGTTTTCGGCGCGTGCCAGAAGTCGCTGGCGAATTTCGGCCGGCTGGCGGTCGTGGGTTATGTCGACGGGGTCATGAAAGCCGAGCTCGATCTCGAGGCCACGCACGGAAAACGCTTGGAGATCTTCGGCATCTCGAACGCGCCGCTCACGCCGGCAATGCGGGCCGAGGCCACGCGCGGCTTCAACCGCGACGTCATGCCTGCGATCGCCGACGGGCGTATCGTGCCCGTGATCGATCGCGTCTTTCCGTTCGATCAGCTGCCGATCGCGAAGGCATACGTCGAATCCGGCGCGCAGATCGGAAAAGTCGTCGTCCGGCTCGATTGAGGCCGCATCGGTAGCGGTCCATAGCGGCTTCAGGCACGACGTTTTCTACGCCTGCACCACGTCGAGACGTTTTCATCATCGCGTCGGCCGTGCGGTGGCACCGGTTCGACTCGGGGCGAAGCTGTCGTGGCGGTACGATGGCGAGCATTTTCCTTGGACGCTATGACGCTATGACGCTATGACGCTCCAGCAAAGGAAGAAGGTCGAGATCGAGGGGCAGGGCATGCGCATGCTCGTGCCGATCATCGCGTGCGCCGCAATCGCGCTCTCTGCGTACATGGCGATGAATCAGCTGATGATCAAGGATCTCATCGATCATCTCGACGAGCGGGAGGTTTACAAGTCGGTGATCTACTTCGGCTGGCTGCTGTGCGGTTTCGTGGTGTTTGTTGCTTTCATCGCTACCGCCCCACGCTGGTTGCTGGTCCCTGCGTCGCTGATCTTTTTCGTGTCGCTCTCGACCAACTACGCGTATGTCGTGATCAGCAAGCGGCCGATTTCGGTCGACGTCATGGAATGGCTGCCCCAGGAGATGGGCCAACTCGGCAACGCGGGGGCGGAGTTCGGGCCGGAGATCCTGTGGGCCATAGTGAAAGCTGCAGCGCTGCTCGGGGTGTTGCTCGCGCTGCGCGTGGCCGTGCGCCGTCGCCAACCGTTCGCGGGCCGCCTCGCGCGCGGGCGCAGCGCGCTGCTGGCAGGCACGGCGTTCCTCACGTTTCATGCGTCGGCGATCGTCCTGCAGCCGCCGCAGATGATGGCGGAGACGAATGTTTTCGTCTTCGGCCTGCCCGCATTGTTCGCGACACCGCCGCAGCTGCGGCGGGTCTCCGCAGCGCCGGCGCGCGCCCCGCTCGCACGCAAGGTTGTGCTCGTCGTCGATGAGAGTGTCACGTACTCCATTTACAGGCGCATCATCGAGCCGACGATTGCCGGGTCCGACACCGTGGATTTCGGCGAAGCCGCGTCGATTGCCAATTGCAGCGCAGCGAGCAATGCACTGCTGCGCTGGGGCGTGGAGAAAACGCGCGTGGGGCGGCCCGGCTACGATCCGCGGACGAACCCGACGATATGGGCGTACGCGAGGGCCGCGGGTTATCGCACCACACTGATCGACGGGCAGTCAAAAGGCGAATTGCAGAACTACGTCGGCACCGGGGAATTCTCGCTCATCGACGAATTCATCCCGGCCAGCGACGGCGTCGACAGCGATTCGCAGATCGCCGCAACAATCAACGCAATCCTTGGCCGGGCGGGGCCGGATTTCGTATACGTCGTAAAAAGGGGCATCCACTTCCCGTACGAGATGAATTATCCGGAAGGGCGGCTGCCGGCCGATGCACCGCGTGATGAAAAATATGCGTTGGCGGTGAGCTACGCGAGCAACGGCTTTTTCGCGCGTGCGACGAGCGACGCGGATTTCCCGAACACGCTTCTGATCTACACCTCGGACCACGGGCAGGATTTGACGCGGCGCTCGACACACTGCAATCCGGACCCGAGCGACGTCGAGTACTCCGTGCCGCTTGCCGCCATGACGGCTGTGCCCGCGCTGCGTGACCTCCTGGGCAATGGCGATCGCCTGCGTGACAGGGCTTCCCACGTGAACATTTTCGCCACGCTGCTATACGCGTTCGGTTATGAAAGGGGATGGCTCGAAACCGAATATGGTTCTACGCTGGGGGGGCCGCCGGCGCCGTACCTGGTCTATGTGAGCCTGGGCTGGCGCGGCCCTGCCGCATCGGTAAAGCGGCAGACCGTGGACACCACCCAGTTCACTGAAAGCGAGCAGTTCCCGCGACGCGCGCTCGGAAAATGAAAATCACTTGTACATGTTCAACCCGCCTTTGTACGGGTTGTACGTGCCGACCTCGTTCCCGTGGCGCGAGTCGCGCAGTATGACCGTGTCGTTGACATTCGTGCCGTCGAAATAATAGCGGTAGATCAAGTCCGCGTGCTTGCGCCGCGCCTCGTCGTCCAGCGCGTAGAAAGGTGGGCGCAGCGTCGCGCGCAGCGTGCTGCTGCGCGGGGGATCGATGCGGCGCACGAGCCCGTCTGCCAAAAGCTTGTCGATCACAGCCTTGCGCTCGCCCTGCGCACCCGCAGATCTGTCGATCGCGATCGCCTGTCCGGCCGCCGGCGCCACACGCACAGGGGGCGTCGCTTCTATCCAGACCCACGCGCCGAGTACCGCGAGCAGGACGGCAAGTGCCAGGGCACGCAGCCAGAATGTCTTTCGTTGGAGCATCGGGTTTCCTTGCACCGGTTCTGATGGAGGCATTGCGTGGCGGCCTACTTCGTCTCTCTCAGCTTCTGCATATGCTCGTCCTCGAGCTGCCGCTTTCGCTCATGCTGCTTGCGCAGCTCTTCCTCTCTTTGCTTCTCGATCTCTTCGGGCGAGAGCGCCTTGTCGAACGAGAGCGTCAGGCCGGCTGCCGACTCGGGCTCGCCGCGTTCGCTTTTCAACTTGATGTTCAGTCGCAGCTCGTTTGCCGAATCGGCGTTGCGCAACGCTTCCTCGTAGGAAATGTGGCCTTCGTTGTAAAGCTCGAACAGCGCCCAGTCGAATGTGCGCATGCCCAGCTCCCGCGACTTCGTCATGATCGCCTTGAGCTCGTGAAACTCGCCTTTGAAAATGCGCTCGGAGATCGTCGGCGTGTTCATCAGGATTTCCACAGCCGCCTTGCGTCCTTCGCCGTCGACGGTTCGAACCAGCCGCTGGGATATGATCGCCCGCAGGTTGGCCGAAAGATCCATCAGCAGCTGGTTGCGTCGCTCGTCGGGGAAGAAGTTGACGATCCGATCCAGCGTCTGGTTCGCATTGTTCGAGTGTAGCGTGCCCAGGCACAGGTGGCCGGTCTCGGCGAAGGTGATGGCGTGCTCCATGGTCTCGGCATCGCGGATCTCGCCGATCAGGATGACGTCGGGTGCCTGGCGCAGTGTGTTCTTGAGCGCGTGGTGCCACGAGTGCGTGTCCACCCCGACTTCGCGATGCGTCACCAGTGACTGCTTGGACTGGTGGACGTACTCGACGGGATCCTCGACGGTGATGATGTGCCCCGCAGAAATGCTGTTGCGATGATCGATCAGGGCCGCGAGCGAGGTGGACTTGCCCGAACCCGTGCCGCCGACGACGAGCACGAGGCCGCGCTTGCTCATGACGACTTCCTTCAGGACCGGGGGCAGGGCGAGCTTGTCGAAGTTGGGGATTTCCGAGGCGATGGTGCGTATTACCATGCCGACGTGCTGCTGCTGGACGTAGACGTTGACCCGAAAGCGCGACACGCCGGGAATCGAAACCGCGAAGTTGCACTCGAGCTCCTTGGCGAATTCCTGACGCTGGCGCTCGTTCATCATGGCGTGCGCGAGCTTGCCGGTCACTTCACCGGTGAGCTTCTGGCTCGCGAGCGGCCGCATCGTGCCGTGGGTTTTCATGCTGGGCGGGAAATCGTGCGAGATGAAAAGGTCGGAGCCGCCCGCCTGGCTCATGGCGGCCAGAAGCTTGTGCATGTAGGTGCGGGCCTGCTCTTCCGTAAGATCGGACATGTGCTTCCTTGTTGGTGACAGGGATTCCGCCGGCGCGATCGGAGTTAGCTGCGCCGGCGGCGTGATGAGGCGGCCCGCAGCGGGGAAGCCACCGGGCCGGCCCGATCGTATCAAACAATAGCGCGCGAGTGCCGACGACACACCGCAGTGCGCCACGCTTACAAGGTTCGGTACCGGCGTGTCGTCGGTTATCGCGAAGCATTCCGGTATCCGATTCCCCTGTCTTCTCATTGATGCCGCCGGCGCCGCGCACAAAGGCCAGCCGCGCCGTGTGGTGCTTCAGGTCAGGAGCAGGGTCAACGGTCGAGACTGGCGCGTCGCAGCAAAGCATGGTCATGTCATGACTGGCCGACACTGTTCGTTGGGCGCTGCGTGCGGTGGTCGGCGAACGCATGTTGAACTCGGTCGGATGAATCCCGTCTCACTCACTTCAGCAATAAAAAAACGAAACGGCGCAGGCATGGAGTTGCGTTCAAGGTTGCAGCCGGCGGTCTAAACGTCCACGATTGACGTGCACTATCGACGTCCACTATCGGGATTAGTCCTGTTAACAGGAGGATGGTCATGAAACACAGTGCTGTGTGTCATGCTGCACGCGTCAGCTCTGCGCTGGTCGCCGGCTTTTTCGCTGTAACCACACTGGCGATGGCGGCCGACTTTACTGCGCAGGAGAAGGCACTCATCGAGCTTGCCAAGAAAGAAGGCGGCGTCACGATCATCAATCCCCTGTTCAGTGACGAGACCGCCAACAAGCTGGGCCCGGCTTTCATCAAGTATTACGGGCTCGGTAGCGATTTCCAGTTCAACAATCTGCGCAAGGGCACCGGCCAGGTCGTGGCCCAGGTGCGCCAGGAGATCCAGGCGAACCGGTTTACCGCGGACGTCATCATGGTGAGCGCGCCGGGATTTTTCGATGCGGCGGCCAAGCGCGGCGCTTTCGAAAAACTCGACAGCGGCAACTGGAAGAACCACGTCGAGCTTGCGAAACAGGCGGGGCAGTACTTCAGCTACCCCTATGTCGTGGTGCCGCTTGCCTATACGTTCCAGCCCGTCTGGAACAGCTCCTGTCCCGGCATGGAGAATTTCAAGGTGGAATCCTATGCCGACGTGGTGCAGCCGAGTCTGAAAGGCAAGACGATCGCGTCCGACATCACCAAGAGCTTCACTTACACCAATACGGACATCGCGCTGAGGGACGCGGGCATCGACATGAAGGGCATGTGGACCAAGCTGAAGGCGACCGATCCCATCATCGAGTTTCGTACCGAGCCCAAGATGCAGATGGTGATCACGTGTCAGCGGCCGCTGGATATGTGGAATCTGTCGGGGCGCGTCTACCAGAACATACTCAAGAAGCCCGAGCTCGCGAAGATCCTCAAGATCGGCTCCTACAAGGAAGGGCAGGTCATGCTGGGCAACCAGGCCGCAGTACTGAAAGGGGCGCCGCATCCCAACGCCGGCAGGCTGCTGATCGAGTTTCTGCTCACCAAGGCAGGCACCGACGTGGTGGTGGTCGGCGAAGCGGTCAACAGTTTCATGAAGGGTTACCAGCCTCCGGCAGTAGCGAAACCCTACCTCCTCGACCTGAGCAAGCACAAGCTCATCGGCCTGAAGGACTGGATTGCCGCCCAGAAACAATTCAAGCCGGTGCGGGACGAGTGGGTCGAGAAATTCAAATAGGGCTGAGGGCAGCTCGTCGATCGAGGTGAAGGTCGCCGGCTCGCGGGGATGCGGGCCGGCCGGCAGGAAAGGGGGATGACCCATGAATACAGAAGCCGCGCTCCGCAACGAGGAGGCTGCGCCGGCCACGGCCGGTCGCTTCCGTGGTTTTTTCACCCAGGAGTCGGTCTCCACCATTGTGGCGAGTATCCTCATCGCCGTCGTGGTGCTCCTGCCGCTGGCCGCGCTGATCGTGAGCAGCTTCCGGGTGCTCGATGGATTCGGGTTCAGCTCGCATTGGGGGTTCGGCAATTACCGGGCGATGTTCGAAGACCGCCTCATCGCCAAGGCTTTCGTCAACACGCTGTTGATCAGCACCGGCTCCACGCTGATCGCCACGGTGTTCGGCGTCTCGCTGGCGTGGATCAACGCGCGCACCAACTGCCCCTGGCGTGAAAAGCTCGAACCGCTCAACCTGATTCCGTTTTTTCTCAGTCCTTTCGTCGGCGCCATCGCGTGGCACGACCTGGCGTCGCCCAAGATCGGGCTGCTCAACATCTGGGCGCGCGACCTTTTCGGCTTCGAGGGCGCCATCCTCAATGTCGACAACATCTACGGCATCATCTGGGTGACCGGAATCTTCTTTACCCCGCTCATCTATCTATTCGTGGTCGGCTCGCTGCGCCGCATGGATCCGTCACTCGAGGACAGTGCGCGCACTACGGGTGCGGGGCTGCTGCGCACCACGCTCACGGTCACGCTGCCGCTGGTGCTGCCCGGCATCCTGTCGGGCGCGATCATCGTCTTCGTCACCAGCGCCGGGGAGTTCGGCGTGCCCTTCAAGCTCGGAACGCCGTACGGCTGGGAGACCCTCACCACCCAGATCTTTTCCAAGGCGGTAGGCGACGACGCGAATTACTACATGGGCGCGGCGATGAGCATGACGCTCGGCGTCATCACGGGGATACTGGTGTGGGTGCAACAACGCATCATCGCACCCCGTGCGTTCACCACCGTGACGGGTAAGGGTTTTCGCCCCAACGTCGTCGATCTGGGGAGATGGAAATGGCTCGCGCTGGGCGTGAACCTGAGCTTCGTTCTGTTCGCGGTCGTCATTCCCCTGCTCGGATTGCTCATTGTCAGTCTGCATCCCGTATGGCAGGGCAGGATCATTCCCGCCGATCTGACCTTTCACAACTACGAGCGTGTGCTTTTCTGGTGGCGGGGCGACCATATCGAGGCCGCAACCAACGGCATCTGGAACAGCCTCCTCCTCGCCTTCGCAGGCGCGACCATCGCGATGGCGCTGGCGATACCGGTGAGCTACATGATTCACCGCACCAAGGGTTACGGGTCGAGGATACTGGACCTCCTGTGCGTTGTGCCGATCGGCTTTCCGGGCATCGTGCTGGCGATGGGCGTGCTCATCGTCTACATCCAGACCCCGATTTACGCGACGTTGTGGATACTGCTCCTGGGCTACATCACGCGTTTCTTCCCGTACGGGCAGCGCAACATCTCCTCGATCATGATGGCGATCTCGGAGGAGCTCGACCAGAGCTCGCGCATGGCCGGCGCATCGTGGTTCACTACGTTGAAACGCGTGACGCTGCCGCTGCTCAAACCGGGCATTTTCGCGGGCTGGGTGCTGCTGTTCATCATCTTCCTGCGGGAGCTGTCGATCTCGATCATCCTGTATTCCACGGGTACGGAAACGCTTTCCGTCGGCGTCTACTACCTTTCGAATTTCGAAAACGAGCCGCTCACCGCAGCGCTGTCGATCGCCCAGAGCGTCATCCTGCTCGGCTGCGTCGTCCTGTTCCGCCGGCTGGCGGGGCGCGAAGCGCTCACCGCCTGACCCAAACCGGAGCCCCGCCCATGGTCCAGGACACTCTTCCCGCGCCGTATCTCGAAGTGAGCGGCCTCGTCAAACGCTTCGGCAACGACCGGGCAGTGGACGATGTTTCCTTCGGCATACATAAAGGCGGCTTTCTCACCCTGCTGGGCCCGTCCGGCTGCGGCAAGACGACGACCCTCATGTGCATTGCGGGGCTGCACCACCTCGATGCCGGTGAAATACGTGTCGACGATGTGATCTACAGCTCGGCCGCCACCGGCCAGTTCATGCCGCCGGAGAAGCGCGACATCGGCATGGTGTTCCAGAGCTATGCGATCTGGCCTCACATGACGGTGGCGCAGAACGTGGCTTACCCGCTGGAGATCCGCAAGGTCGACCGCGCCGAGATCGACGAGCGTGTCGACGCCGTGCTGCGGCTGGTGGGACTGGGCGACATGGCGTCCAAGCTCGCGACCCAGCTCTCCGGCGGGCAGCAGCAGCGCGCCGCGCTGGCGCGGGCGATCGTATTCCGGCCGCGGCTGCTGCTGTTCGACGAGCCGCTTTCGAATCTCGACCTGAAACTGCGCGAGCAGATGCGCGTCGAGTTAAAGCGCATCCAGCGCGAAGTGGGCATCACCTCCGTGTACGTGACTCACGATCAGGCCGAGGCGCTGGTGATGAACGACGAGATCATTGTCATGAGCAAGGGCCGCATCGAGCAGAAAGGCGGCCCGCAGGACATTTACGCCCGACCCGTGAACCGCCACGTCAGCAACTTCATCGGCGTGGCCAACCTGCTCGAAGGGCGCGTCACGCGCGTGACCACGCCGGGCTACGGTGAGTTTTCGGTCGATCACGGGAATGAGCCCGTCCAGCTGCCGTGCCGCCTGGGCGAGGGGCTGATCGAAGGTGCTTCCGCGGTGTTGTCGATTCGTCCGGAAAACGTGCGGGCGACGCGGGAAGGGGGCGCGGCCCCGTGTCTCGAAGGCGAAGTACT
>JBKJKJ010000076.1:0-36897 GCA_046597455.1 Burkholderiales bacterium | reverse complement strand
GTGGCGCCTCACCCGCGCTTCCCCGCATTCCGCGTCTCCCACGAGTAGGGCACCTGCTCTTTCGGTCCGAACGGAATTTCGATGTCAGTGCCGGGACGGTATCGCCCTTATCGATTGGCCGATAGCAAACCTTTCATTTAGACGATACAAAACCTTTCAATCAGCCGGTCGAGAAGGTTACAATTGGCCGACAATGGCAGAACGGCCGTATCCTCGTCTGCTCACACGCAGGCTCACGCAGGCCCTGCAGGACACGCCTGCTGTCCTCATTCAGGGGCCTCGCCAGTGCGGAAAATCCACGCTTGCGCTCCAAATCGGCGAATCCGCCGGCTATGCGTACGTCACCTTCGACGACCAGGTTTCTCTCAATGCTGCCAATTCCGACCCGGTAGGATTCGTTTACGATCTGCCGCGCAAAGTGATTCTGGACGAAGTGCAGCGGGTACCTGCGCTATTCACGGCGATCAAGTCCGCCATAGATCGAGATCGCGCGCCCGGACGGTTCATCCTCACGGGGTCCGCAAACGTCATGTTGGTACCGAGACTCGCGGATTCGCTGGCCGGAAGGATCGAGATCCTGAGGCTGCATCCGCTAGCTCAAGTGGAGCTTTCCAGGGCAACGCCTGGCTTCGTGAATGCGCTTTTCAGCGGTGTATTCCCCAGCCGCGCGTGGAATCGTTCAGGCCGCGACCTGGCCGAACGCATTGCCGCTGGAGGTTTCCCGGTGGCGCTCGCGCGAGAGGCGAGGCACCGGCGTGCAGCGTGGTACCGCGATTACATCGACACACTCGTGCAGCGGGACGTGCGCGATATGGCGCGAATCAGCGCACTCGACGCGCTGCCGCGCCTGCTGCAGTTCGCTGCCGGGCAGACCGCGCGGCTGCTCAATGTATCCGACCTGGCAGCACCGTTTCAGCTCAGCCGTCCGACGATCCGGGATTACCTCACGCTCCTCGAGCGCGTTTTTATCCTGGAACAGTTGCCCGCATGGCATTCCAATCGGCTGAGTCGTTTGATCAAGACGCCGAAGCTGCACCTTGTGGATACAGGTATTGCCGCCGTTCTGAATGGCTTGGACGTTGAAGCCCTGGTTCAGGATCGGCCCGCATTCGGTCAAATGCTCGAATCTTTCGTTTTTCAGGAGCTGCGGCGTGAGACCGGCGCCATGGACGAAATCTTCAGCTTTTTTCATTTTCGCGATAAGGACGGCACCGAGGTCGATATCGTCATCGAACGCGGCAATGCTGTTGCGGGTGTCGAAGTAAAAGCGGCTGCCACAGTGAATTCGTCCGACTTCCGAGGACTTCGCAAGCTACAGGCTGCACTAGGGAAGCGCTTTGCGGGCGGAACGGTGCTCTACGATGGCGAAACGAGTGCGCGATTTGGAGACCGCATGTACGCGGTCCCTATTCGCGCACTGTGGGAGCTTTGAGCATTTACATCACGTTCGACCCACACAGGCAGGAATAGGGAAGGACACACTCGATCTGGGCCAGGTCACGGGGAAGCGTGGCGCCTCACCCGCGCTTCCCCGCATTCCGCGTCTCCCACGAGTAGGGCACCTGCTCTTTCGGTCCGAACGGAATTTCGATGTCCGTGCCGGGACGGTAGTCGCGCCGGTGCTGCTCGCGCAGCCGCAGGCGCTGCGCTTCCCGGACATGCACCAGATCGAGGGGGTCGTGGTAACCGAGCGCGCGGGCGGCCTGCAGCGGCCAGTTCGGGGCGTCCATGAGCTCCCGGGCGAGTGCGATCAGGTCTGCCTGGCCTTCACGCAGGATCGCTTCCGCATGTCGGGGCTCGGAGATCAGGCCGACGGCCATGGTCGTGATGCCGACGTTCTGTTTCACCTCGCGCGCGTAGCCGACCTGATAACCGGGCACGCGTGGAACGCCGGGCATGGGCCCGTCGCCGCCGATGCCGCCCGAAGAACAGTCGATCACGTCGACGCCGCGCGCCTTCAGCGCATGTGAGAGCGCGATCGTGTCCTCGATGCCCCACTCGCCGCCAGCGCCTTCGACCGCGGAGGTACGGAAGAAGAGCGGCTTGTCCGCGGGCATCACCCCACGTACCGCCTCGGTGACTTCCAGCGCGTAGCGCATGCGATTTTCAAGGCTGCCGCCGTAGTGATCGGTGCGCTTGTTGGAAACAGGCGAGAGGAACTGGTGGATGAGATAGCCGTGTGCGCCGTGGATCTCGATGATGTCGTAACCGGCGTCGAGCGAGCGTTGCGTGGCTTCCTTCCAGTCGGCGAGGTTCCGTCTGATGTCGTCGCTGTCCATCGCGCGCGGCACGGTGCCGCCGGGCTTTTCCGGAATGGCGCTGGGCGCGAGCGGCTGCCAGGGCTTGAATCCCTGGCGCGCGTCCTCCTCGGTGAGCGCGGCGCGACCCTCCAGCGGGCCATGCGCCGAACCGCGCCGGCCGCAGTGACCCAGCTGGATCGCCGGTACGGAGCCCAGGGAACGGATGAAGTCGTTGATCCGCCCGTAGTCGCGGATGTGACTGTCCTTGTAGATGCCTGCGCAGTGATGGGTCTTCCGCCCTTGCGCCTCCACGGCGGTTTCTTCGCCGAAGACGATCCCGGTGCCGCTCATTGCGAAGCGGCCGAAGTTCACGAGCTGCCATTCGCCCGGGCCGCCGTCGTCGGATACGTACTGGCACATAGGCGAGGAGACGATGCGATTGCGCGCGATCACCGAGCGCAGCTTGATGGGGGTGAAGAGCAGGGGCGTATCAGCGGGCGTGTCGGGCATGTCGGAAATCTCCAGGTGCAGGATCGGCGTAGCGTAGTGGAAGGGATAAGAGCGGCATGGCATCGTCGACTTGGCGTCTCCCACGAGTGAGGCGCGGCACCGCGATACCGCCCCAGCCGGTGAATGGATAACCGGGGACACCGGCCTTTTTCATTGCGGCTGAATACCGGTGGCCTCGAGGATGCGTAAAACATTGCATACACCGCTACGCCATCAGCTCCGCCCACCGCCGAAAATCATCTCCGGCAGAAACGCCGAGATGATCCAGTTCGGCGCATCGACGATCTCGCTCACTTTGAGGTCGACCGCGACGCTGCACAGGATGTACGCCTCTTCCCGGCTCAAGCCCCGCTCGCGCACGAGGTGATCGATCATGTGACGCACCGCCTGGCGGGCGCATTCATAGAGGTCGGGACCGTGCGCCGTCGTCGCGTAGTGCGGGCCGCTCGCGGCATGCGCGATGCCGGCCGTGGTGCGCAGCTGCGGCTCGGGCACGTTGCGACCTGCCATCACGCCGAATTTCAGCGTGATGCGCGCATTCATTTCGACCGCGGTGATGCAGACTTCCCCGTCGCCCTGTGCGCCGTGCGCATCGCCGACGCTGAAGAGAGCGCCTTCGACCCACACCGGCAGGAAGACGGTGGTTCCCGCAGTAAGCTGTTTGATGTCCATGTTGCCGCCGTTCTTGCGCGGCGGCGCGGTGTTGTGGCTGCCCGCATCGTCGAGCGCGACCCCCATGACACCGGGGAAGGGTGCGAGCGGCACCGCGATGTCGCGCATGCCGCGTGCGAAGCGGCCGTCGGACACGTCCCATATCTGCAGGAAAGGACGGCTGAACTCGCTCTCCGGCAGAAGCCCGCGTCCTGGCCGTACGTTGGTCCATCCGAACGAGGCACGCGGTGCGACTTCGATGATTTCCAACGCAAGCACGTCGTCGGGCCGGCTGCCGCGGACATGCACCGGCCCCGTCAGCGGGTGACCCTTGAACACGCGGCGCATCACGTCCTCGTGAGTCGAATCGGGGGAGTAGAACTCGTCGGACGCGTCGCGCGTCTCGAACACGACGGTGTCCCCGGCATCGATAGTGAGCCGCGGCGCTATGGCGTTGTTCCACTCGTAGTGGACCACGCTCGCATCCAGGAAATGCAGTTTGCCTGACATGGGTTTCTTTCCTTTGTGCCAGGAGTCGGCGGCTGCGATGGCGAGCGGACGAGTCCCGGTAGTCGAATCGTAGCATCGTGCTCGATCAAGGCGTCATCGACCGGCATGGAGTGAGAGTGGCGCGGCAGCGGTGAAGGACGCGGCGGGAGAGGCGGATCTCGCGCCAGGGGACTTGATGGGTGTATCGCTTGCTCGTCGATTATCAGGAGAATCCTTGAAGGTGACGCGATGACCACCCGCATGCCCCGCAGAGTCGTGGTTGCAAATGCAGGGTGCGTACGATTTGTGGTACGCGTCCGGGAAGCGTCGTCACACAATTCAGCCGTTTTCAGCCGTTGAAGCTGGCAGCCTGACGCGCGACCCCGCGCTAAGGAATCGTCAGCCCGCGCACGTTGTGGGCCGCGATGAGCTTCGCAAGCCAGCCCGACCGCTTCACGTCTTCAACGAACTCGTTCACATAGCGCGCTCCGGCTGGTCGCCCTTTCTGAACGCCGATCGCCTGGCCGACGGTGGTGAACTTCCCGTCGAGCACGCGGAAGTCCGGATGGCTCTCGGTGTAGGTGACCAGCGCGGGTTTGAGCCCCGACAGCGCGTGGGCTTTGCCTGAAGATAGCGCCTCGATTCCGCGCTCCGTGTCCGGCACGCGCAGCAGCTTTGCGCGGCTCAAGCTCCGGGTGAGAGCGGGCTCGTATCCGGCGCCTGCCAGGACTGCGACGACGACGTCCTCCCGGTCCACCTGTGCCACCGTAGAGAGCGGCGTGCGTCGCAGGGCAAGGAATGTCGAGTCGATCTCGACATATGCGGAGCTGAAGTCGACTTGCTTTGCTCGCGCAGCTTCGATCGCGAAGAAGGCGATGTCCCACGCGCCGGAACCGATTGACGAGCCGAGGCCGCCGGTGTTGTCGTATGGGACGAGGCGTACCGGCACGCCGATGCGCCGCGCCAGCTCGCGCCCAAGGTCGACTGCCACTCCGCCCGGATCTCCCCCTGCCGGATCCCTACGTGTCAGCAGCGTGTTGCCGAGATTGAGCCCGACGCGAAGCGCGCCGGTCGGCGCCAGTTGCGACGCTACGTCCCGATCCGGAATGCCGGGGCTCGCGCACGCAGCGAGCAGGGTGAGTAGTAGCAGAGATGCCGAAATCGATGATGTGAGTCTGGTCATGAGCACGCCTCCGATTGGATGTAACGACGCTGCGGTTTCTGGTCAGCTGCGTGGCATCGCCTTCGAACGGGCGCGCTCCTTGTTTCATATATTACTAGGGTTAGTGGTCGCGGAGCGACTTCGGATTGCTGCGCGGGCGCGCTGGTCGACGAGGTCGAATGACGTCTATGTGCTCCCATGTGTCAACGTCGGTTGAACTCTGCCCCGCTTTACTTCAATTCGTCGGAATAAATCTGATCCACCTGGAGCCGGCGCGTCTCGGAGGGCTCGATCGTGCGATGCATCCGAAGCATGTTCTGTGGTGCGTTCCGGCGTGCCCGATGGATGGTCGATGCGCATCTTGCTTGATAAATCGGTGCCGAGAAAGTTGGCATCCGAGCTAACAGGCCACGCAGCCCAACCGTCGAGAAGCGCGGCTGGGAGCGTTTGCAAAACGGGCTATTGCTGCAAGCGGCGAGTCAGCAATTCCAGGTTTTCATCACAGCGGACAGCAACCTCGAGTTTCAGCCGATCACCGCAGCCCTACCGATCGCGGTGATCGTTCATCCTGTCGTTACGCTTGACGTAACGATTAAAGCACGGCTATGCTGTGCCCATGATCTTGAGCTTCCGCGACAAACGCACTCGCGATTTCGCGGGCGGGAAGTACATAAAGGCATTCTCGGGTTTTTCCCGGCCAGCGGAGATGAAGCTCGATCAGCTCGACGCAGCTGGGACACTAAAAGACCTTGCGCTTCTACCGGGCAACCGATTTGAAGCCTTGAAGGGAGATCGCAAGGGCCAGTACAGCATCCGAATAAACGATCAATGGCGCATCTGCTTCGAATGGCCGGACCAGTCACTTGGTCCGCTCAATGTAGAGATCGTGGACTATCACTGAAGGGCAGAACATGGCACGCACCGCTATCCATCCTGGTGAGCATCTCGCCGAGCAGCTCCAGGCACTTGGCATGAGTGCCGCCGAACTCGGCCGCAAGCTCAACGTCCCCACCAACCGCATTACTGGAATCGTGAATGGTCAGCGTGCGGTTACTGGCGATAGCGCGCTTCGCCTGGCGCATTTTTTCGGGACCAGCGCCGAATTCTGGCTGAATTTGCAAAAGATGTATGAGCTGCGCGTTGCCGAACAAAAGGCGGGGACAAAGATCAGCAATCTCCCCAGGCTTTCGGAACGTGAAAAAACCGGCAGCAGCGGGGCGCGGACCCGCGCCGCGTAAAGCGCCCTCGTCGAAGGATCACGGTGTTCTTCGTTATGACAGCGGGTGCTCAGGTCAGGGCTGTCGTGCTTGCGCTCGTTGCGATTGCGGCGCCGATGGTCGCTCATGCGCAAGCGTATCCCTCGAAGCCGCTTCGCCTGATCCTGCCCTTCCCGCCGAGCGGAGGGACCGACACCCTCGGCAGAGGCATCGCCCAGACGCTCTCCGCGCAGATCGGCCAGCAGGTCGTGGCGGACAACCGCCCGGGTGCCGGCGGCAACCTCGGGCTCGAGCTCGCGGCGAAAGCACCGCCGGATGGCTACACGATGGTGCTGTCGTCGCCGCTGATCGCGATCAGCCCGATGCTTTTCACGAAGCTCAACTACGACCCGGAAAGGGATCTTGCGCCGGTGACTCGCATCGCACTCGTTCGCAAGGTGCTTGCGGTGCATCCCGCGGTGCCGGTGAAATCGATGAAGGAATTGGTCGAGCTGGCGCGCAGGAATCCCGGCAAGCTCAACTATGGATCGGGGGGCGTGGGGACTTCGAACCATCTCACGGGGGAGCTCCTGAAAAGCGTGACCGGCGTTCACATCGTGCACGTGCCGTACAAAGGCGCGATCCTCGCGTTGGGCGCCCTGGCCGCCGGCGAGATCGACATGGTCGTGGCGTCGACAACGTCGGTCGCGCCGCTCGCGCAGACCGGAAGGCTGCGGCCGCTGGCGGTGCTCTCGGAAGGCCGGGCAACGATGATGGCCGGCGTGCCGACTGCCGCAGAAGCGGGATTTCCCCAGGTCACCGATGACACGTGGTACGGGATGTTCGTGCCGGCGGCCACGCCGCGGGAGCTCATCGAGCGGCTCAACCAGGAATTGCGCAAGGCGCTCGCCAATCCGGAGCTCATGAAGCGCCTGGACAGCTCGGGTGTGGAAGCCGGGGGGAGCACGCCGGAGGCGCTCGGGCGTTTTGTGAAAAGCGAAAGCGCGCGGTTCGGCAAGGTGATCAGGAGCGCGGGGATCAAGCCGATTTGATGGGTTGGCATATCGACGCTGTTGGCATCGAGTGCGACGCATAAAGAGTAACCTTGGGTCAGACTCCGATGAAGCGCGGGCGGACCTCCCGGGCTCGCTGAGGCATGATGTGCCCGGGCAGGGACTGGGAGCCGCCAAGCGCACCTAGTCGTCTGATTCATAAGTTCGCTTCAAAGTCCGTTCGTCCTGAGCCTTTCGACAAACTCAGGACAAGCTACGGCAACAGGTTGTCGAAGTCGAAGGATGAACGACGAACAACGCCCTTCATGCTTCGACTTCACAGCGTTACGCTCAGCACGAACGGACGGCGAAATACGATGCGAAGTTCAGATTCACGACACTAGCTGCATCGCGTGCCCGCCTGATCTTCAACCGACATGAGGAGAACCATGAAAGCAGTTTCTGCGATCACGCTCGCGCTCGCCGCGGCGCTGGCCAGCACGCACGGCATGGCCCAGGATAAATACCCGACGAAATCGATCACGGTGATCGTGCCGCAGGCGGCGGGCGGGGGTAACGACGCGATCGCGCGCGTTTTCGGCCAGGAGTTCAGCAGGGTGCTCGGGCAGTCGGTCGTGATCGACAACAGGCCGGGCGCAGGCGGCAACATCGGAACCGCGATCGCTGGGCGTGCGCCGAAGGACGGGCACACGCTGATGATCACGCTTTCCAGCGCGCACGTGGTCAACCCGTGGCTGTACAAGAATCCGGGCTTCGATCCGGTCAAGGATTTCGAGCCGATCACGCCGATCGCCGTCGGCACGTACCTGCTGGTCGGCAGCTCGCAGTTTCCGGCGAAGAACCTGAAGGAGCTGATCGCCATCGCGAAAGCGAAACCGGGCGAGATCCAATACGCCTCGGCCGGCAACGGCACGCTCAACCACCTGCTGGGCGAGATGCTCAAGACGCAGGCGAAGATCGACATCCAGCACGTACCGTATAAAGGCGCAGCCGCTTCGGTGACCGACCTCGTCGGCGGGCGCATTCCCATATCTTTCCAGAGCATGCCTTCGGCGCTGCCTTTCATGCAGTCCGGCAAGCTGCGCGTCCTCGCGGTCGCGAACGAGAAACGCGTGAAAGCGCTTCCCGACGTGCCCGCGATGAGCGAGACGATCAAGGGTTACGGCGCGACGCCGTGGTATGGCATGTTCGCACCCGCCGGCACGCCCAAACCTGTGATTGCGCAGATCCACGCCGCGGTGCTGAAGACGCTGGCGAACAAGGACGTCGTCGAGAAGCTCGCCACGCAGGGCGCGGAGCCGTGGACACAGACGCCTGAGCAGTTCGCGGATTACATCAGGACCGAGCTGCCGAGGTGGCAGAAGATCGTGAAAGAGTCGGGGGCGCAGGTGGATTAGTCGGGCAGGATGTCCGTCGCGATCGTGATGGCGTGTGGTCGAAAGCACGAATGCGCCAAGGCGTTTCCCCTTCGACTTCAGCGCTACCGGCTTACGCTCAGGACGAACGGGTGGGTTTTGGCGCCGGACCGTTCGGGGAGCAAGTGGATAAGTGCGGCGGGGTACCGGCGCATCCGCGGGTTCATGAGACCGCGCGCGTGCCAACCCGGAGTGCGTGCAATGCCGGGCGGGCTTGCGGCATGCCCAAAATGGGTAGTAGTATGCCCAAAATGGGTATCTTGGCCACAGGCAAGCCTCGCGAGCGGAGGGAATGCAGCCTCGCGGATGCGCTCTTTTCCACGACGCAGCAGCGCGTTCTTGGACTTCTGTTCGGCCAGCCGGATCGCAGTTTTTACGCCACCGAGTTGATCACGCAGACTGGCGCCGGCTCCGGAGCGGTCCAGCGTGAGTTGGCGCGACTCCAGCAAAGCGGGCTTGTCAGCGTGACGCGGCTCGGCACGCAGAAACACTACCAGGCGAATCCGGACTCGCCGCTCTACGATGAGCTCTGCGGGATCGTGCAGAAGACAGTCGGACTCGCTGAACCCTTGCGCGTCGCCCTCGCGCCACTGGCTGATCGGATTCGTGCCGCGTTCGTCTTCGGTTCCGTCGCGAAAAAGCAGGACACTGCCTCGAGCGACATAGATCTGATGGTCGTCAGCGATACGCTCGGATATCCGGAGCTCTTCAGCGTTATCGAGCCTGTGCAGGCGCGCCTGCGCCGGACTGTCAATCCTCAGGTTTATACGAGGGCGGACTTCAGAAAGAAGATCAGGGAAAAGAACTCGTTCGTCATGCGTTTGCTGGAGCAGCCGAAAGTGTGGATCGTCGGAAGCGATGATGAGCTCGCCGTTTGACAGGCTTGCGGACCTCAAGCCGGAGCCTGCGGATGCGCGCGAGTTTGCGGGTCTCAAGACCGCTGGCGATGCATTCCTCTCTGATGCGCGGAATCTTCAGCTCTCTTTAGGCAGCCGCTTCACGCTCGCTTACGACGCGGCGTACGCATACAGCCTGGCCGGCCTTCGCTTCCATGGATACCGCGCAAAGAGCCGATACGTGGTGTTTCAGGTGTGGCCGCATACGCTCGGCCTTGGCCCGGAAGTCTGGCGTGTACTTGCGAAGGCGCATGAGTTTCGAAACGCCGTTCACTATCATGGGGATTTCAGCGCCGACACTCGAATCGTCGAGGACCTGATTGTGTCGTGCCAAATCGCGCGCGATGCAGTCGAGGCGCTGCCCGGATTGCCGTAGAGCGGGCAAGGCCGCGCAGAGTCATGGGTTGGCAGGCGCTCCGTCACATGAACACTTCCGCCGGCCTGCGCGGCCCGCGCAGGCTACCAGGCCTGCTCGGGCAGCGTATTCGGAGGTGCGCGCAGTGCGAGCATCTCGCTCAGCCGCTTGCGCAGGCCGGCCACGTCGAGCGGTTTGGTGAAGAAGAAGTTCACGCCTGCAAGTTGCGCCCTGCGGCGCAGTTCGAGGTCACGCGAGCCGGTGACCATGAAAATGGGGACATCGGCTTTCCCGGGCAGCTGGCGGAAGCGCTCGACGAATTCCAGGCCGTCCATCTCGTGCATCATGAAATCGATGACGACCGCATCGGCCTCATTGGCCGTGCACCACCTGAGTGCGTCGGTCGGATGGGTAAAGGCGAATCCCCGCACGCCGTCGAGCTTGCGGACGTGGTTCTTCAGCACGGCGAGCGAAATGCGCTCGTCGTCGAGCATGACGACATTCACGGGAAGGCCTTTTGAATCGAACCTATGGAAGGATTGACGGCAAATCCGCCCCGACCTTTAGCCTCTGGGGCGTGGAGCGCCTGGATGTCCCTCATTTCTCCCCCAAGAACCTCTCCAGCTTGTCCATGAACGGCTCAGCACGCTTTCGCCGGGGAGCTGGCAGACGCGCGCGAGTTTGCGGCTCTCGAGAAACGAGTCGTACTCCCGAGCCCCAAGGCGGTCACGCAGGGTCATCGGCTGATAAAGGGCTCGCGTCGTCGCGGCGCCAGCAAATCCACCCCCGGACGGCTGCACGTATGCTGCGAGCTCTCACCGAGTCCGTCGCCGCCAGTAGCCGGGCCGCCTCGCATGGTGCGCAAATGCGATGACCGTGAGCCCGTCTCGTGTCTCTTTAAGAATGACGTCGTAAGGGAATCGTCTGAGGACGAGGCGCTTCAATCCCCTGCTGGCGGCCGCGCCGCGGGCGGCGACTAGCGGCACAGCCTGGTGTTCCAGAAGGTCCAAGGCGGCTTCGATGGCACCCTCGAACTCACGGCCGAGTCCGGGCCGCTGCCGTTCGTACCATGCTGCTGCCGCTGCCGCTTCGTCAGCCGCAGCGGCGACGATGCGTATGCTGCGCATCAGCCATCGCGCATACGCTGTTGCATTCTCAGCCGAAGCTCTGCACGGTCAACAAGCTTTGCCGTGCCCGCATCTATCTCAGCAAGGCGTCGCGAAAGTTCGGCGTCCCAGGCGTCCGCGGCATCAGGATCGGCGGGCAAGTCGAGACTTTCGATCAAGTCATGCGCGAGATGTGCACGCTGTTCTTCGGTCAGACTCAACACCTCTTCGCGGAGCTTCTTCAAGGTTGCGCTATCCATCTGATTCTCCAGCTGAGCGATTCGAGCAGAAAAAATTCAAAGCGTCACTTGATAGCGGACCGCGCGCGTGCACTGGCGTCGGCCGCCGGAACCAAGGCCGCGCGCCCCGTTTCAATGGCTTCGATGCGCGATTCGACTTCTGTGGCCCAGGCGTTTTCGACATCGGCGTCGCCGAAGACGCTGGCGATGAGGCGATTTGCGAGCCACACGCGCTCTTCGGGCTCGAGCTTGAGTGCTTCACTCTCGGCGATTTCGATCTGGCTCGGCATGATCGTTCCGAAAAAATACAATGATACTCGCGGTTGGACAGCCGGTCATGGGCCGTAGGAGCGACGCATCACTCACCCGTCAACGAAAGATCTTTCCCAGCGCGTCCATGACCCCTTTAAACACTTCCGCAGGCCCAGGCCATTTCGACCGCAGTTCGGGCTCAAGCTTCGGTTCCGGCTTGGGACGAGCATCAGCCAACGCGCACACACTGTTGCATTCGTCTCCGCAGCTCTGCACGGTCAGGCGAGATGTGCGGCCAGGCACTATACTGGCGGCAGTCGGATTTCGCAGAGTGCCTGATGCATTTCACCGCCGTAATTCAGCAGGTTGCCGAGGGCTATATCGGTTTCGTCGAGGAGCTACCCGGGGCCAATACGCAGGGCGCCACCTTGGAAGAGGTTCGCGCGAATCTCGCCGAGGCCGTGGAACTCGTGCTTGAGGCGAACCGGGAACTCGAGATCCCGCAGCCGTGAGGCTGACGGCGCAGGGTTCAGCGCTCCATGTTGCACGCGGCTGAACGGTGCTTTCACCGTCGCATACGCATGGTGCGGCAGCGCGCCGCCTTCGGCCGCTTTCATGAGTGCTTTCCATGCTTCCTGGTATAGATGAGCTCGCGCGTGGGTGCTGACAGCGTGTCGAACGGTATCGCCCCCGCCGTCACGCCTCACGGTCATCTGATCCTCGTGCCCTCGGACGTCTCGCTGCCGCTGGAGCCTGCACGCGCGGCAACGCTCGCCGGGGCTTTCGAGCGCGGCAGCGGTCACGGGCTGCTGCAACTGGGTGCGGCGGAGATCGGTTCGGCGCTTCCGGCCGCGCTCGGTTACTGGCGCGATTTCGCGGCGCGCTACGTGACCGCGGTGTGCACGCATCCCGAATTTCAGACGGCGCCGCTCGAAGCGCACATCGAGCCGCCCGCGGATGTCGACCTGCAGGCGATCGTCGCGGGGGCGCCGCCGATGACCGGCGCTGAATACGTCGATGCGGCGCTCTTGCGCATGCTGTGGGGCGCGCTCGGAGACGCGTTCCACGTCGAGCTTCGCGAGTCCGGCGAAACGGTCGAAGGTTTTCTCAAGCGCTTCAGCCCCGCGTGGAATCTCGTCGGCCGGGTCCACTTCAATCTCGCCGAAAACCGCAGCGACGACGACGCGCCGTTCGCATTCATGGCGACCTATACGACGCAGCTGGGCGCGAATTCGAAAGCGCGCCACGTGCCGCTCGGGCAGGCCCTGAACGAATACGCCGGCACGCGTAACCGCGAGCAGCTCCTGTCGCTGCTGCTGCCGGTGCAGCGTGCGGCGCAGCGCTGCGAGTGGGTCAGCCAGCTCGTGGACGACGGCGACATTTATCACCCGCTGCGGTGGACCAGCGCGGAGGCATTCCGGCTGTTGGCCGATACGCCGAACCTCGAGGCGTCGGGGGTGATCGTGCGCGTGCCCGGCGCCTGGCGCGGTGCGCGTCCGCCACGGCCGCGTGTTACTGCGACCGTCGGCGGCAAACCGCCTTCGGCGCTCGGCGCCGATGCGCTGCTCGACTTCCAGATGGAAGTGACGCTCGACGGCGAGCGCCTGACGGCTGCGGAGATCAGCAAGCTGCTCGCCGGAACCGAAGCGCTGGCGCTGATCCGCGGACGCTGGGTCGAAGTCGATCGCGAGAAGCTCGAGCGCATGCTCGGCGCGTTCGAACGCATCGAAGCGCAGGCGAGGCACGGCGGCATCAGCTTCGCGGAAGCGATGCGGCTCGTGGCGGGAACGTCGGAATCGGCGGACGACCCGGAGCGCGAGTGGTCCGGCGTGGCGGCCGGGCCGTGGCTCGCGCAAACGCTCGACGCGCTGCGCAGTCCGCACGCCCTGGCCGGCATCGATCCGGGGCGCGCGCTCAAGGCGACGCTGCGCCCTTATCAGGCGGTCGGTGTGCGCTGGCTGCACCTGCTCCATGGCCTGCGTCTGGGCGCGTGTCTCGCCGACGATATGGGTCTTGGCAAGACGATCCAGGTGCTGGCGCTCCTGCTCGTGCTCAATAAGGAGGACCGCAAGGCGAAGCGCGCGGTGCGGCCGAGCCTTCTCGTGGCGCCGGCGTCGCTGCTCGCCAACTGGGCCGCCGAGATCGAGCGCTTCGCACCCGGATTGAACGTCCTTGTCGCGCATCCGTCGGCGCTGCCCGCCGCGGATTTCAAGCGGCTCGGTTCGAGCGAGATTGCGGGCCGCGATCTGGTCATCACGAGCTATGGCTCGCTTACGCGGGTCAAGTGGCTGCTGGAGACCGAATGGCGTGCGGCGATCCTCGACGAAGCGCAGGCGATTCGCAACCCGGGAACGCAGCAGACGCGCGCGGCCAAGGCGCTGAAGAGCGAGGCGCGCATCGCGCTCACCGGCACGCCGATCGAAAACCGGCTCGGCGATCTGTGGTCCATCTTCGATTTCCTCAATCCCGGACTGCTCGGTTCGCGCCAGGCTTTCACGGCGTATGCGAAGCGCCTCGCAGCGCGCGAGCACAACGCCTACGCGCCGCTGCGCGAGCTCGTGCGGCCATATGTCCTGCGGCGGCTGAAGACCGACAAGGCGGTGATCGCGGACCTGCCCGACAAGACCGAGGTGCAGGCGTACTGCACCTTGAGCACGAAGCAGGCGGCGCTGTATGCGCAGTCGGTGAAGGCGCTCGAAGCCGCGCTGCACGGGGGCGAGGCCGAAGGCGTCCGGCGCAAGGGTTTGATCCTGGCGTTTCTCATGCGCTTCAAGCAGATCTGCAATCACCCGTCGCAGTGGCTCGGCGACGGCGCGTGGGCGCCCGCCGATAGCGGCAAGCTCGCGCGCCTGGCCGAGATCGCCGAGGTGATCGCCGCGAAGCAGGAGAAGGTGCTCGTATTCACGCAATTCCGCGAAGCGACCGAGCCGGTGGCGGCGTTCCTTGGCAGCGTGTTCGGCCGCCCGGGGCTCGTGCTGCACGGCGCGACCGCGGTGAAAAAGCGTCACGAGCTCGTGCGCAGGTTTCAGGAGGACGAGCGCGTTCCCTTCTTCGTGCTGTCGCTCAAGGCCGGCGGCTCGGGCCTCAACCTCACCTCGGCGAGCCACGTCGTGCACTTCGACCGCTGGTGGAACCCTGCAGTGGAGGACCAGGCGACCGACCGCGCGTTTCGCATCGGCCAGCGCCGTAACGTGCTGGTGCACAAGTTCGTCTGCCGCGGCACCCTCGAGGAAAAGATCGACGCCCTCATCTCGTCCAAGCGGCGGCTTTCGGCAGACGTCCTGCAGGGCGGCGCGGACGCGGTGCTGACAGAAATGAGCAACGACGAAATCATGAAGCTCGTGTCGCTCGACATCCATGCCGCGCAATAGGCGAACCGGTTTCGGCGGCTTCGCGCCTTACGTGCCGGTGGAGCAGAAGCGTGCAAAAGCGCGCGCGTTCGTCGGGTCTAAAAAAGCCGCGGGATGGGCGCCCGTCGTCGTTGCGCAGGGACGCGCGGTGGCGACGACGTTCTGGGGCCGCGCGTGGTGCACCAACATCGAGTCCTACAGCGATTTCTACAGCCGCCTCGAGCGTGGCCGCAGTTACGTGCGCTCGGGTGCAGTGCTCGATCTGCGCATCGCAGCGGGACGCGTCGATGCGCGCGTCCTCGGCTCGCGCCTGTACGACGTTGCCGTGAAAATCGGTGCGGTCCCGAAGCCGCGATGGGACGATGTGTGCCGGCGCTGCTCGGGCGGCATCGAATCGGTGGTCGACCTCCTGCAGGGGCGGCTCTCGCAGCACGTGATGTCGCACATGTGCAGCCGCGACAGCGGCCTGTTTCCGACGCCTGAGGAGATCGAGTTCACGTGCACGTGTCCCGACTGGGCGCAGATGTGCAAACACGTGGCGGCGGTTCTCTACGGCGTCGGCACGCGACTCGACGAGCGCCCGCAGCTGCTCTTCGCACTGCGCGGCGTCGACGAGCATGAGCTCATCGCCAACGCGGGCAGCGGGATGCGCACCGGAGAACGCCGCCCGGGTTCGGCCCGCCGACTCGAACACGCGGACCTGAGCGCGCTCTTCGGGCTCGATCTGGCAGAAGTGGCGACGCCGGCGAAGAAAGGCAGGCGGCGCAAGGGGTCCTGATCGGCACGACCCCGGGGCAGCCGTATAGCGGCGCGTTGATCGATCCACTTGTCGCGCAGCGCCTGCTGGAAGACTTCGCCCACCATCGGCAGCGCGCTGCGGGTGCCCTGGCTCATCCCATGAGCCATCGTTGCCTGTATGCTCGTTCCAACAGTTGCAGCAGCCATATGCCCTCGGTCACGCCGAAGCCCGAGAACGTCGCGCCGCTCGTCATTCTCGTGCGCGGTGAGAGAGTGCTCTTGAGCCAGCACCTTGCGGAGCTTTATGGCGTGTCCGTCAGCGCCTTGAACCAGGCCGTAAAGCGCAATATGCGACGCTTTCCAGGAGACTTCATGTTTCAGCTGTCGCGAGAGGAATTCGAGCGTTTGAAATCACAAATTGTGATTTCAAAGTCGCAGTCGAATGCGATATCACAATCTGAAAGTGCCGGGCGAGGCGGGCTACGCCGTGCTTTGCCGTATGCATTCACGGAGCAGGGCGTTGCAATGCTCTCGAGCGTTCTACGCTCACCTCGCGCGGTCGAAGTGAACATCGCCATAATGCGCCCATTCGTTCAGTTGCGGCGGCTCATGGATTCGAATCGCAACCTCGCACGTAAGATCGAGTCGATGGAAAAGAAGTACGACGAGCAGTTCGCTGTAGTCTTCGACGCGATTAAACGGCTGATCGAGGACGATGAGGGCCGAAAGACCCAACCCAGGCGCCGTATCGGCTTCATTCCTTGATCTGCGCTTCCCGGTAATGCGGCGCGGCCACTCACCGACCAGGCATCAGCCCGTCACCGAAAAATCCGCCCCAGCTCGTCCATGATCCCTTTGAACACTTCCGCCGGCGCGGGCCATTGCGTCTGCGGTTCGGGCTCGGGTTTCGGTTTCGGCCTGGGACGCGGGATGTCGAACTCGGCGCGTTGATCGATCCACTTGTTGCGCAGCGCCTGCTGGAAGACTTCGCCCACCATCGGCAGCGCGCTGCGGGCGCCCTGGCCCCAGGAACCCATCGTCACCTTGTCGTTGAAGCCGACACGCGCGCCCGCCACGAGCTGCGGGTGCATCATGATGAACCAGCCGTCGGTGTTCTCCTGCGTCGTGCCGGTCTTGCCGGCGACGTCCGCGGTGATGCCGTAGCGGCTGCGGATGGCCGCGCCGGTGCCCTCGTCGACGACGCCGCGCATGACGTTCACGAGCTCGAGCGCCGGCCCGCGCGGCATGGCCTGCACCGCTTCGCGCACTGGGGCGAATTCAACCAGCGACCGGCCCGTGCGGTCTTCGATGCGGCTGACGATCGTCGGCTCCACGAAGCGCCCGCCGTTGGCGATGATGCCGTAAGCGCCGACCATTTCGCGCAGCGTGACAGGGCTGGTGCCGAGCGCGAGCGATAGCACGGGGTCGAGCTTGCTCTGCACGCCCATGGCCTGCGCGAGCTGCACCACGCGCGCCGGGCCGACCTCCTGCATCACCTGGGCGGTGATCGTATTCTTCGAATACGCGAGACCGTCGCGGAGCGTCATCGGCTGGTAGGAGGGCTCGGATACGTCGCGAGGCTCCCACACTTCGCCGCCCCGCAGTCGGATCGACACCGGCTCGTCGTTGAAGGTCGCAGTCGTCGGCATGCCCATGATGAATGCCGCGCCGTAGACGAAAGGCTTGAACGCGGAGCCCGGCTGGCGACGCGCCTGGGACACGTGATCGAACTGCTCCTCGGCGAAATCGCGGCTACCCACCCACGCGCGAACGAAACCGTTGCGCGGGTCCATCGCCATGAAGCCCGCCTGGAGCACGGACTTGTCCTCGCCGCGTCTCAATTCGCGTTCGGCGAGCGGTTGCAACTGCGCCATCTGGCGCGCGACGGCCTGGTTGGCTGCTTTCTGTATCCTCGAATCGATCGTGGTGCGCAGGACGAGGCCGTCGGAGTAGATATCGTAGTCGCGCGCGTCCGCCCATTCGATCAGCCATTTGCGCAGGTGCTGAACGAGGTGGGGCGCGAGGCCGGGCGGCTCGGTCAGGCGCTCGAAATCGAGTCGCATCGGGCGCTTGCGCAGGGCGGTGAGCTGCGCCGGCGTGAGCTTTCCGTGCTTTGCCATCTGCCCCAGGACGAGATTGCGGCGCTTCAGCGCGCGCTCCGGCTGGAGCACGGGGTTGTAGGCGCTGGTGGCTTTCAGCATGCCGATGAGCGTGGCGGCCTCCAGCACGTCGAGGCGATCGGCAGATTTGTCGAAGTAGGTGCGGGCTGCCAGCTCGATGCCGAAAGCGTTGAAGAGAAACGGCACGGTGTTGAGATAGGTCTCAAGGATCTCGCGTTTGGAGTAGACCGCTTCAATTTTCAGCGCAGTGATCGCTTCCTTGATCTTGCGCGTGAGGGTGGTCGCGCGGCCGATCTCCTCCGGATAGAGGTTGCGCGCGAGCTGCTGCGTGAGGGTCGAGCCGCCCTGGGTATCGCCCGTGACGGTGCTGAGCAGCGCTGAAACGGTGCGCTTGAAGTCGATGCCGTGATGGTCGTAGAAGCGATGGTCTTCGGTTGCCAGCAGCGCGTCGATGACGCTCGGCGCGATCTTGTCGAGCGTGACCCACTGGCGGTTGATGCGCTTGAATTCAGCGAGGACGACGCCGTCGTTGGACATCACGACCGACGGCGTCGCGGACTTGGCCTTGCGCAGGTCGCCGATGCCGGGTGTGAAAGGGATCAGCACAAGGACGTACAGCAGCACGAGTGCAGGGAGCGCGAGGGCGGCGCGAACGGGGTGGCGTCTGATTGCGGCGATCAGGCGGCGAAACTGCTCGGCAACGAAAGTGCGGGCGGCCTGGAGCCTGGGATGCTGGGAAGTCATGCGCCGATCATCTCATGCGGCGCGCGGTGCGGGGAGGCGTTCATGTTTCGACTTCAGCGCCTTACGCTCAACACGAACGGCAGGGGGGCAGAGTGCCGCTGTGCGACGCTCGGCACGAACAGTCGAAGGAGTGCTCAACCAATCCGTTCGTCCTGAGCGTAGGCCGGTAGCGCCGAAGTCGAAGGGCGAAAAGCCCGCGCGGGCGTTCATGTTTCGACTTCAGCGCCTTACGCTCAACACGAACGGAATTGCTTGGGGCTCAGGGGTCTAAGCTCAACACGAACGGGATTGTTTGGGGTTCAGTGTTTTAAGCTCAGCACAACGGTAGGTTGCGAGCGCCTCGGGGTTGCTTCGTCACCGCTGGCCTCGCAATGACCGCCAGGTAGCGTAGGAGGGCCGTCCGCCTGTCGTCGCCCCATCGTCCCTCGCGCGTGAGGGATCAGTCCCGCTGCGTCCCGATCCGTCCTGCGAGGCTTGCCACCACCGTCACCAGCTCAGCGGGGTCCACCGGCTTGGAGATGTGCGCGTGGAAGCCTGCGAGGAGGGCGCGGCGGCGGTCTTCCGAGCGCGCGAATGCGGTCAGCGCGACCGCCGGTGTGTCGCCGCCTTCGCGTACGGGAAGCTCGCGCACCCGTCTGATGAGCGCATAGCCGTCCTCGACCGGCATGCCGATGTCGCTCACCAGGACGTGTGGGGGGTCGTTCCGCAGCATGTCGAGCGCCTGGGCCGCCGTCGAGGCGACGCGCACTTTTGCCTGCGAGTCTTCGAGCACGCGCCGGATGAGGTCGCGCGCGTCGCGGTCGTCGTCGACGACCAGCACGCTCACGCTGTCGAGCATCGGCGTGTTCTCGCGGTCCGTGCCGACCGACGCCACTGGCGCTGCCGGGTCCTCGCGCCCGCTCTCCGAGCGTGGATCGTCATGCAGGACCATTACCGGCAGGTATACGCTGAAAGTCGTCCCGAGCCCGAGTCCGGGGCTTTTGGCGTGCACGGTTCCGCCGTGCATCTCGAGTATGCTTTTGACGATCGAAAGACCGAGGCCGAGCCCCTGGTGTGTGCGGTTGATCGCGCCGTCGGCCTGGCGAAAGCGGTCGAACACGTGCGGCAGGAACGCGGCATCGATACCGGCGCCGGTGTCGGCCACCGTGATTTCGCAGTGTGAGTCCACGCGCTCGAGCCCGACCTGCACTTTGCCGCCTTTCGGCGTGAACTTGATCGCGTTGGAGAGCAGGTTCCAGAACACCTGCTGAAGGCGCGCCGGATCACCGCGAACGGACCCCACCTGCGTCGAGAGCACCGGCTCGACGCGGATCGCCTTCGCTTGCGCAGCGGGGGCGACCGAATCGATGGCGGCGCGTATCACTCCGGCGAGATCGACGCGCTGCGCGTCGAGCCGCAGCTTTCCTGAAACGATGCGGCTCATGTCGAGCAGGTCTTCGACGAGCTGCACCTGCACTCGCGTGTTGCGCTCGATCACCGCGAGCCCCTCCGCGACTCGCACCCCGTCGTCGGCGCAGCGGCGCAGGAGCTGGGACCAGCCGAGGATCGCGGTGAGCGGCGTGCGCAGCTCGTGGCTCAGCGTCGCGAGAAATTCGTCCTTCAGATGACTGGCGGCTTCGGCCTGGCCGCGCGCCGCACGCTCGGCGTCGAGCAGCGCCTCGCGCTCGCGCGCGCTCGTCTGCAGCGCGTCGCGCGTGCGGATGAGCTCGTCGATGTCGGTAACCGAGCCGATCCACATCGCCACCTTGCCGGAGGCATCGCGCATCGGGTGCACGCGGGAGAGGTGCCAGTGATATGAACCGTCATGGGCGCGCACGCGGTGCTCGACCTGGAACGGCTCGCCAGTCTGGACCGAGCGGCGCCAGGTGTTCGCGTTCGCTTTCAGGTCGTCGGCGTGGATCAGTCGCATCCAGCCCCAGCCCAGGAGTGCGTCGAGCGGCAGTCCCGAATACTCGCCCCACTGCTCGTTGAGGTAATCGGCTTCCCCATTGGGGTGCGCGGTGAAAATCTTCTGCGGCAGGGTTTCCGCGAGAAAGCGGAAACGCTTTACCGCTTCGCGCGCGGCCTCTTCCGAGGCGCGGCGCCGGGTGACGTCGGTGCATGCCCCCACGAGATACGAAGCTGCGCCGTTGGCATCGCGCATCACTTTCGCGCGATCGAAAAGCCAGTGGACGCTGCCGTCGGGATGCACGACGCGGTATTCGAGATCGAAATCGACCGCCTGGAAAATCGTCCGCTCGACGGCTGCGGTGACCGCGGCGGCGTCGTCGGGATGGACTGCAGCGAGGAAGTCGGCGGGCGTGCGCACGGGCGTCGCGGGGTCGAAACCGAAAAGGCGCTTGAGGTTGTCGTCGAATGCGTCGAACTCGCGCGTGGTCAGGTCGAAGCGGAACGTGCCGGTCGCCGACGCGGCGAGCGCGACTTCCATGAGCTCCTTGCCGTTGCGCAGCGCCTGTTCGGTCTGCTTGCGAACCGTCACGTCGCGCGTCGTGCCGGCGATCACCTCGACCTCGCCATCGGGATCGAGGACCGGCGCGAAGATGTACTCGTAAACACCGAATATGCCGCTGCCGCCGGTGAACGGCACTTCGCCGCTGATTGCGCGTTTGGTCTCGATCACGTCGGCGATCTCGCGCATGTGCATGTCGGCGTGCCACTGCGGATAGCCGAGCTCGTAGAGGCTTTTGCCGACCGCGTCGTCGAACTCGAGACCCCACACTTCAAGCAGCCTGCGATTCGCGTATCTGAAACGGCCGTCGCGGTCGAGGATGTAGATGAAATCGGGCGTGGTGGACGCCACGCCGGCGAAGAGCCTCGACTGCCGCTCGAAACGCTCGCTGATATCGGTGCGCGCCTGTTCCGCGCGCTTGCGGTCGGTGATGTCGAGCAGAACGCCCGGGAAGCGCACCACGCGTCCGTTCCCGTCGTGCTCCACCTTTCCGCGCGCGCTCACCCACCGCTCGCGGCCGCGGTTGACGATGCGGTACTCGGCCTTGTACTCGCAGCCGGTCTCCAGGGACTGCTTGATCAGCTCGAGCACCATTGCGCGGTCGTCGGGGTGGAGGACGTCGACGAACGACTGCAGCGGCGCGGCGCTGTCCGGATCGAGATCGATTCCGAAGAGCACGGCGAAATTGGGGTCGCCGTAGATGCGGTCGTTCACGACGTCCCACACAAATGTGCCGATCTCGCCCGCGGACAGCGCCGCATTCAGTCGCGAGCGCGCATCACTCAGCGCGCGCTCGGCCGCCTTTCGCTCGGTGATGTCGATGAAGGTGGTGACCGCGCCCGAGAACTCTCCGTTGTGCAGCGTCGGCCGCGTCCAGTATTCGACGGGGAAGCTGGTGCCGTCGCGTCGGAAGAAAATCTCGTCCTCCACGTGCGCCGGCACACCGGTGCGGGCTGCGCGATAGATCGGGCAGTCCTCCTTCGGATAATGGGATCCGTCGGGCCGCGTGTGGTGGACGACGTCGTGGAGCTTCTTGCCCACGACGTCTTCCAGCCGGTCGAAGCCCAGCAGGCGCAGGAATGTGGCGTTGCACATAGTGGTAACGCCGTCGCGGTCGACGCCGTAGAAGCCGCCGGCGGACGAGTCGATCGCGCTGCGCAGGTATTCCTGGCTGGCGAGCAGGCGCTGCTGCTCCTTCACCCGCTCGGAAATGTCCTGCACTTCGATGACCGTTCCGATGGGGATACCCGTGCCGTCGCGCACAGGGCTCGCCGTGAACGCGACCGGGTAGAAGTGACCGTCGCGGTGCACGAACACTTCTTCGCCGTGCTCCTGATTGTTGCGCGGGAACGCCTGGTCGATCGGGCATTCGGAAAGCGGGTAGGGCCGACCGTCCGGATGCGTGTGGTGAATGACGTCGTGCAGCGAGCGGCCGCGTACTTCGGCGAGGCTATAGCCGGTGAGCTTCTCCGCTGCGAGGTTCATGTACACGCACTGCTGGCACTCGTCCATGATGAACAGCGCCGAAGTGGTGTTGTTGCAGACCACTTCCAGCAGGTCGCGGCTGCTTACCGCCGAGAGCGAAGGGCGCGCGCTGTCGGAGGCGGGATGGTCTTCAGATCTCGAGGGTGTGGCAACATCCGTTGCGCGCCTTCTTCGTTCACCAGCAGTCCCACTCATTGCGCAACACCGATTCGGTTGGGTGTGTAGAGGCGGGCGGCGCCGCCGGGCGGCGGCACGATACCGGACCGCATGGAGGTTTGCAATCAGTCCCTTACGGGAAGGGCTTGCCCAATTCGCCCACCACCGCCACAGCATTTAGCGTGCCGGCGGCCAGTCGAGTACCCTGGTGCCGTGTCGGGTCGTATGACGGACGTTGCGGGGTTCCGCGAGACGATGCGGGACGCAGTAACCCCGGTCGCCCTGAGCCCTTCGATCAGCTCGGGACAAGCCATGGCAACACCCGCGAAGTCGAACGGCGAAAAGCGAACGCGGGCGTTCATGCTTCGACTTCAGCGCCTCACGCTCAACACGAACGGGATTGCTTACACTCAGCGCCTCCTGAGCACGAACGGGGGGTCCGGGAGTGTGCTGGGATGCGGCGTGTCGCGAGCCCGCACTCGCTTCGAAGCGTTACGCCACGTGGGCGTGCGACGCAATGAGCTTCTCGAGCACGTCCACGTCAACCGGTTTGGTCAGGTGATAGTTGAAGCCTGCTTCCTGCGCCCGCTCGCGGTCGCGGTCTGCGCCGTAACCTGTGACCGCGATAATCAGCGCATTGCGCAAAGCGGGGAGCTGTCGCAGGCGCCGCGCAACCTCGTAACCGTCGATGTCAGGCAGCCCGACATCGAGCAGCACGACATCGGGCGTCATGTCGACGGCCGTGCGCAGTGCGCTGCCGCCATCGCACGCCGTCCGGACTTCGTGCAAGGACAGCCGGAGCAGCATTGCGAGGCTCGCGGCTGCGTCTGCATTGTCGTCGACGACCAGTATCCTGCGCGGTATATCGACAACGTCCGCATCATCGGAGTCATCACTCGCCGGTTCGCCGGAAGCGTCCCCGGAAACGAGCGGCAGGCGCACGGTGAAAGTGCTCCCGCGCCCCAGGCCCTCGCTGTCAGCCGATATACTCCCGCCGTGCATCTCGGTAATCGACTTGCAGACCGTCAGTCCGACGCCCAGGCCGCCATTGGAGCGTGCAATAGATTTGTCCGCCTGCATGAAAAGCTCGAACACGTCGTGCAGGGCGTCTCTCGCGATTCCGATGCCATCGTCGACCACCGTCACCACCGCGTATTCGGCATGCCGCTCGGCCGTAAGCCGGATCTTTCCGCCGCGGTAGTTGTATTTGATCGCGTTCGAAAGCAGGTTTCCGAAAACCTGAGCCAGCCGTGAGCTGTCCGCTTCGACGAGGAGAGGCTCGCCCGGCTGCTCCACCTCCAGCTGGATCTGCTGCGCGACGAGCGCGGACCGGCACATATCCACCGAGCTGTTGATTACTGTCCGTAGGGGAAGTACTGTCTTGTTAAGCTTGATCTTGCCGGTGGTGATGCGTGCGGTATCGAGCAGGTCGTCGACGAGGCGGATCAGATGGCGGCCCTGGCGCTCCATCCGCTCGACGAGTTCAACGAACCCTGGCGCTCGCCTCTCGGGTTGGGAATAGGGTTTCGTCATCCGCAGCAACTGAACGCAGTGCATCACGGCGGCGAGCGGGTTGCGTAGTTTGTGGCCGAGCATCGCCAGGAATTCATCCTTACGGCGTTCGGTCCGGTCGCGCTCGATCTCCAGCGCTCGGCGTTCGGTGATGTCGTGGAAGACCAGCACCACGCCGAGGATTTGTCCGTCATCGTCGCGTATCGGCGCCGCCGAGTCATCGATGCTGTGTTCGGTGCCGTCGCGCGCAATCAGTGTGGTGTGGTTTGCTAGGCCGACCACGTGCCCATAGCGCAGCACCTTTGTTACAGGGCTTTCGACGGGCTCGCGCGTCGTTTCGTGTACGATGCGAAAGATTTCGTCCAGCGGATAATCCGTCGCGTCATCCGCGCTCCAGCCTGTCAATCCCACCGCCACCGGGTTCATGAAGGTGACCCTGCCCTCAGGATCCGTCGTAATGACCGCGTCGCCGATGCTGGATAGCGTCACGCTCAAAAATTCGCTTTGCGCCCGCAGCTCCGCTTCGGCTCGCCGTCGACGGAGGTTTTCTGCGGTGAGCTCCTGAATCCTCAGGTTCAACGCGGTGAAGCTTTTGTTCGCCATCTGCGCAGGCGTGAGCCTCAACAGCAGCAGGCCTGCGGCCCCATCGGTCGCGGGCTGAAGCATCGCGCCGTCGCACCGTACGCGGGCAGGTGCGGCATCGGGAAGCCTCAGCGTCAGGGCGGCCGGCGTCAGCGCACGGCTTCGGGACCACCTCCGGACGAGATCGGCGATCGCATCGCCGTCCTCGACCATGTAGTTGCTGAGTGGTCGCCCTTTCAATCCACCGGACCGACAGCCGAATAGCGATTCGGCGCGAGGGTTGGCGAACTGAATTTCCGCGCGCGAGGAAATCAGGATCGACGCTTCGGGCAGAGTGGCGAGCACGGTCGAGTAGGCCGGGCTGAACACCGTCAACTCCTGAAGTATTCTTTCCCGCCCGTCGCAGGTTCGGCGCCCGGTTTGAGGTGCACCACCACGCAGCATCCCGGACTGCCGGTTGCAATGGTCTCCTCGAGCACCACTCTGGCGTAGCCGAGATTTTCTGCGGCGATAACGCCGAAAACGTTGGAGGTCATCATGCACATGGACGGCCTGCCGAGCACCTTATCACCGAAGGGGCACATCCTGTTGCCGAGCACGATGCAGTCGTCATTTTCCTCGATGACGTAGAAATCGCCCTCGATTCGCCGCTTGAGGTCGACCAGGACTTCAGCAATCTGCGGGCGCGTCAGGTTGCTCACCTGCAGAGCCGCCTTGTAGTCATTGTTAATCTGCTCGCCGATGCGCTGGCCGACGACGCTGATGAAGCCTGAAGCTTCCTCGAGCCCCACCACATCCTGCAGGGTGCCGCTGAGCTCCCTGATCAGGTTGCGCAGGAAAACATCACGCTCGAGTGGAATATCCAGCGCGCTTGCCGGGCGCGCTCTTTCTGTTTGACTCATTCCATGCCCCTCGTTTGCGCCACGACCGTCGTTATGCTTTGCATGCTAATCGCATAGGGTGGGCGCGTCAACGCGAGTGGCGTAGGGCTGTTCCTTCGGTTTCGCAACGACCGCGGAGGTTCATGCTTCGACTTCAGCGCCTTACGCTCCACACGAGCGGAATTGATTCGCTTTAGCGCCTTACGCCGCGCCATGATCGATGCGTGACAGCCACGCGGTGCTACTGGAACAGGCTGCGCAAATACGTCTTGAGTTCGTCGAGTATTTGCCAGACCTTCCAATCCTCGCCTCGGTCCCGCCACGGATCGTATGATCGGCTTCGCGGCAGGTGCGGCGCGGCGAACTCGGCGCCCGCGTCGATCCATTTATTGCGCAGCGCCTGCTGAAAGACTTCGCCTACCATCGGAAGCGCGGCGCGGGCGCCCGTGCCCCAAGCGCCCATGTCGCGCTTTTCGTTGAAGCCCACCCGCGCGCCGGCCACGAGCTGAGGATGGATCATGAGGAACCAGGCGTCGTGGTTGTCCTGCGTGGTGCCGGTCTTGCCGCCCACGTCTGCAGTGATGCCGTAACGTTTGCGGATGGCCGCGCCGGTGCCTTTGACGACGACGCCGCGCATCGCGTCCACGAGCTCGAGCGCCGCCGTCCTGCCCATGGCCGGCACCGCTTCGCGCTGCGAACCGAATTGGGCGAGCACGCGGCCCTGGAGGTCTTCGACGCTGCTGACGATCATCGGCTCGGCGTAATACCCGGCGTTGGCGATGGTGCCATAAGCGCCGACCATCTCCCGCAGCGTGACGGGACTCGTGCCCAGGGCGAGCGATGGCACGGCCTCGAGCGGGCTCTGGCGTATGCCCATCGCCCACGCCAGTTGCGTGACCCGCTTGGGTCCCACGAGCATCACGAGCTGGGCGGTGATCGTGTTCTTCGAGTAGATCAGCCCCTCGCGCAGGGTCATCGCCCGGCCCGAGGGGCCCGATACGTCGGTGGGCTGCCACGAACCGCCGCCGTCCAGCGGGATGCGCACCGGCGCGTCGATCAGCTTCATCGTCGAGCGCATGCCCGCAGTGAATGCGGCCGCGTAGACGAAAGGCTTGAACGCCGAGCCCGGCTGGCGCCGCGCCTGGCTTACGTGGTCGAACTCCTCGGTGGCGAAATCGCGGCTGCCCACCCACGCGCGCACAGCGCCGTTGCGCGGGTCCATCGCCATGAAGCCCACCTGAAGGACCGAACGCGCCTGACGGCGCCTGCGCTCGCCGCCGGCGAGCCTTTGCAGGTGCGTCATCTGACGCTCGACGGCTTTATTGGCCGCCGCCTGCAGCCTGGAATCGATCGTGGTGCGCACGACGAGGCCGTCGTAGTGCTGCTGTCGGCCCGCCCATTCGATCAGCCACTCCCGCAGGTGCCGCACGATGTGGGGCACTGGGCTCGGTGGCACGGGCTGTCGCTCGAACTTGAGCCGCAGCGGGCGTTTGATCAGTGCTGTGAGCTCCCCAGGCTGGAGCTTGCCGTGCTTAGCCATCTGCGTGAGGACGAGGTTGCGGCGCTGCACTGCCCGCTCCGGATTCAGTACGGGATTGAACGCGCTGGTGGCCTTGAGCATGCCGATCAGCGTCGCAGCTTCGAGCACGTCCAGCCGTTCGGCGGGCTTGTCGAAATAGGTGCGCGCCGCCCGCTCGATGCCGAACGCGTTGAACAGGAAAGGCACGGTGTTGAGGTACGTCTCGAGGATCTCGCGCTTGGAGTAAAGCGCTTCGATCTTGAGCGCGGTGATCGCTTCCCTGATTTTGCGCGTGAGGGTGACCGAGCGGCCGATTTCCGCCTGATAGAGGTTGCGCGCAAGTTGCTGCGTGAGCGTCGAGCCGCCCTGAACATTGCCCGACAGGGTGCTCAGCAGTGCCGCGACCGTGCGCTGTATATCGATGCCGTGGTGATCGTAGAACCGGTGGTCTTCGGTCGAAATGAGTGCGTCGACGACACTCGGCGCGATTTTTTCGAGCGGCACCCACAGCCGATCGCTGCGCTTGAATTCGGCGAGCACGACGCCGTCGGAGGACATCACGACAGAAGGTGTTGGGGACTTGGCCCGGCGCAGGTCGCCGACCCCGGGGGTGAACGGGATCAGCACGAGCACGTACAGCACCATCAGCGTGGGCAACGCGATCGCTGCGCGTATGAGGTATCGCCTGGCCGCCGGCATGAGGCGGCGAATCCAGTCGCGAGCGGCCTCGAACCTGGGGTGCTGAGAAGTCATGAGAAATTGATTTTGCAGCAGGCACCGGCCATGAAGCAGAAAGGGTTCCTCGTTGCTCTTTCTGACGGTGCCGATCTTTTGCTGGCCGCCATCATCTCATGCGGCGTGTAGCGCACGCCATGTTCGTGTGCGGCGGGGTGATCCGGGTGTCGCGTGACGAAGAGACACAACCCGCGCTCACCTCTGCTATCGTCCGCTGACAACAACGAAACAACGAAACAACGAAGAGGAGCCGACCATGCAGCGATTCGTCCTGATCTGCATCACCATCGCGGGTGCGGTGCTCGCGACCCCCGCGTGCGCCGCGGAGCCCTACCCCGCGCGCCCCGTGCGGTTGATCGTGCCGTATGCGCCCGGCGGGAATGCCGACATCCAGGCGCGCTACATGGCCGAGCGCCTGACCGACGCGCTCGGCAAGCAGGTCGTGGTCGACAACCGCCCCGGCGCCAACGGGATGATCGGCATGGAGCTCACCGCGCGCTCGCCGGCCGACGGCTACACGGTGATGCTGGTCGCGAACGGGTTCACGGTGAACCCCGCCCTGTTTCCGAAAGTGCCCTACGACACGGTGAAGGATTTCGCGCCGATCAGCCTCGTCGGGGACACGCCGCTGCTGTTCGTGGCCAGCAACGCCGTCCCGGCGGGCAGTGTGAAGGAGGCTGTCGCACTGGCCAGAAGCCGGCCCGGTCAGCTCAACTACGGTTCGTCCGGTAACGGTTCGCCTGCGCACCTCGCGGGCGCACTGCTCGAGGTGACGACCGGAATCAAGCTCGTGCACGTGCCGTACAAAGGGATGGCGGCCGCGAACCTGGACGTCATGTCCGGCCAGATACAGCTCGGGTTTCCGAGCCTGACTTCGGTGCTGCCGCACGTCAAAGCGGGGAAGCTGAAGGCTTTCGCCATCACGGTGAAATCGCGTTCAGCGCTCGCGCCCGACATTCCGACGATGGACGAAGCGGGCGTTCCCGGCTACGAGGCGAGCATCTGGAACGGCATCCTCGCACCGGCCGGAACACCGGGTCCGATCGTGAAGCGGCTGAACGCGGCGATCGTGGGGATACTCAAGTCACCGCAGGCGGCGGAACGGTACGCGAATGTCGGCGCCGAGATCCGCTACAACTCCCCCGAAGAGTTTGCAGCGCTGATCCGCACCGAGATGGCGAAGTGGGCGAAGGTAATCAAGGCGGCGAACATCCGGGTCGATCAGCGATAGGCTGACGTGGCGACGTGTGCCATGGCGCACGCACCGCGCCGATGCCATCGCATCACGTGCCACCGGCGGCAGTCGGGCGGTCCTGCGGTAAACACCGGGAAAACACGCGGGGTATGATGCGTGTCGAACGAAAACAAGCCGCCCCGCCATTCGGCGCCGGAGCGGCACAGTCGAGGAGGACATCGGAAGTGAAACTACACACGCAGATCATCGCTGCTGCGGCATCGGGCATCATCGCGTTCGCCGCGCACGCCCAGACCTACCCCACCAAACCCATCCGCCTCATCGTTCCCGTCGCGCCGGCGGGAAGCACCGACATCGTGGGGCGGCTGTTCGCACAGAAGCTTTCCGAGCAGATGGGCACCACGATCATCGTCGACAACCGCTCGGGCGCCGGGTCGACGATCGGGAGCGACATCGTCGCGAAAGCGCCGCCCGACGGTTACACGCTCATGAACGTGGCGGTGGAGTTCACGATCAATCCCAGCCTGCGCAAGCTGCCGTACGATCCGATCCGGGACTTCACGTGCATCACGCAGCTCACATCGGGGCAGTACTTTCTCGCCGTGCACCCCGCCATGCCCGTGAAGACGCCGAAGCAGTACATCGCGCTCGCCAGGTCGCGGCCCGGTCACATCACGTTCGGCTCGTCGGGCCCGGGCAGCGCCAACCATCTCGCAGGCGTGCTCTTCCAGCAGATGACCGGCACCACGCTCGTGCACGTGCCTTACAAGAGCTCGGGCCAGGCGGGGGTCGCGCTCATCAGCGGCGAGCTCGATTCCATATTCAGCAATGTCGCCTCGGCGATCAACAACGTGAAAACCGGGAAGCTGCGCGCCATCGGGACCACGGGGTCGAAACGCACGCCGGTCGCGCCTGACGTGCCGACGCTCGACGAGTCCGGGGTGCCCGGCTTCATCGTGACGGGCTTTCACCTGCTGCTCGCGCCGGGCGGCACACCTGCGGACATCGTCAACAAGCTCAACGGCGAGGCGCAGAAGGCGCTCGAGTCGGCGCAGATCAGGGAGCGGCTCGCGTCGTTCGGCCTCGAGCCTCATGGCGGCTCGCCGGCCGCGTGCACGAAGTTCATCCAGGCGGACATCGCGCGATGGACGCCGGTGGTGAAGGCGAGCGGGGCGAGGGCGGACTGACGACGCGGGCCGATCCCGCTTGCAGCGGAACCGCCGTCGGAATCAGGAAAGGGTCGGGGTGCTGACGAAGCGGTGCGGGGTTACGCCGCCGCCCCCAGCGGAGCCGCAGCATTGTCGGCGTGCTGCGCCCGGATCGCGAGCACCTCGTCGATGGATTCGAAGAACGCGTGCATGCAATCGGGCGCGAGGTGCTTGCCGGTGCCGTCCTTCATCATCGAAAGCGCGCGGTCGAGGTCCCACGCGTGCCTGTAGGGCTTGGCGCTGGTGAGTGCGTCGAAGACGTCGGCGACGGCGACGATGCGGCCGAAGAGCGGGATCGCATCGCCTGCGAGACCGTAAGGGTAGCCGCTGCCGTCCCATTTCTCGTGGTGCGAGAGCGCGATCTCGGCCCCCGTCCTGAGGATCGGTGACTGGCTCTGGTTGAGGATCTCCGCGCCGATCACGGTGTGCTGCTTCATCACGTCCCATTCGCCGTCGGTGAGCATTCCGGGCTTCAACAGGATGCGGTCGGGAATGCGCAGCTCGCCCACGTCGTGCAGGGGCGCGGCCAGGCGCAGCATCTCGGCGTCCTCTGCGCCTAAACCCATACGCTGCCCGATCAGCTGCGCGTATAGCGACAGCCGCATGCAGTGCTCATGCGTGTCGGGCCGGCGCCGCTCCGCCGCGAGGCTGAGGAACATCAGCGTTTCGCGCTCGCGTGCGGCGATTTCGAGCGCGGCCCGGGCGTTCTTCGACGCTTCGTCGGCGAGCTCCCGCGCGCGCTGCTCGAGGTGCTTCTGGCTGGCGCGCAGCGCGAGCATGTTTTTCAGGCGCGCGCCGAGCTCGATCACGTCGACGGGCTTGTTGAGGAAGTCGTTGATTCCCGAGGTGAGCGCACGGTGCCGCACGACCGCGTCGCGCGCGCCGGTCACCATCAGCATGGGAATCTCGGCCTTTTCCGGCAGCAGGCGAAAGTGTTCCGCGAAAGCGATGCCGTCCATTTCGGGCATGAGGTAGTCGACGATGACGAGGTCAGGCTCGTTCCGGGCGCACCACTCCAGCGCCTCGGTCGGGCGCGAGAAGGCGATCGGGCTGTGGCCGCCCAGCTTGGCGACGTGGCTGTGGAGAAACGCGAGCGATACGCGCTCGTCGTCCAGTAAGACGATGTTCATGCAGGAATCCCGGGGCGGGCAGTCAGTTGCTGCCATCAGAGACTTGACGGCAAAAACCGGCGGGGCTTTAGCCGGGCGGGGCCGGGGCGGTCGACCTCGGCACCCTCGAGATCATTCCGACGCTGGCTCCGAGGACCGTTGCGGCATAGTCTCGAAGGATATACATTGAAAGACGTATATCCAGGCGACGAGGTATCCGATGCGGGTTTCGAAATGGGGTAATAGCCTCGCGGTCCGGCTGCCCTCGAGCGTGGTCGAGGCGCTGGGTCTCGATGAGGGCGACGACATCGAGATTCACGTCGTGGGCGCGCGCACGTTCGAGGTCAAGAAGGCCGCCGGGGCGCGCGAGCTCCTGAGCCGACTTCGCAAATATCGTGGGACGCTACCCGCCGATTTCAAGTTCGACCGGGTCGGGGCGAATGAACGCCGCTGAGGTGTTTCACGACACCAATGTCGTTCTGTATCTGCTATCGGGGGACGCGGTCGAGGCAGACCGGGCTGAGGAACTGCTCGCAGCCGGCGGACGCGTGAGTGTGCAGGTTCTGAACGAGTTTGCGGCGGTGGCTTCGCGCAAGCTCGGCCTGAACTGGACTGAAATCGGCGAAATCCTCGCGCAGGTGCGGGCAGTTTGTCCGGTCGAACCCCTGGGAATCGATACGCACGAGCGCGCTCTCGCGCTTGCAGCCCGCCATGGGTTGAACGTCTATGACGCAATGATCGTCGCCTCCGCACTCATCGCCGGGTGTACGGTGCTCTATTCCGAGGATATGCAGGACGGTCAGGTGTTCGATCGCCAGCTGACGATCCGTAATCCGTTCAAATGAGTGCGTCGGGCCGTGCTCTAATGCAACGACCTCCGGTCATGCCGGTGGCCGACGACACACACGCGTAGCGAACTCCAGGAGAAGCACAATGAAGTGTTTGAGTCTTTTTCTCGCGGCGCTCGTTTTCGCCGGCTCGGCGGCTGCGCAGCAGTCTTATCCCACGCGGCCGCTGCGGGTCATCATCCCGTGGCCCCCCGGCCAGGCCACAGACCTGATGGCGCGCATCATCGCGCAAAAGCTCTCGGAGCAACTGGGGCAGCAAGTGATCGCGGACAACCGGCCGGGCGCGGGCGGGATGATCGGCACCGACATGGGGGCCAAGGCCACGCCGGACGGTTATACGCTGCTTGCGGCGTCGAGCGGCCCGGTCACGATCAATCCACTCCTGCAAAAAGTGCCTTTCGATCCGGTGCGCGATCTGGCGCCTGTCGCGAATGTGGTGCTCGCGCCTTTCATACTCGTGAGCCATCCGAAACTGCCGGCGACGAATGCACGTGAGCTGATCGCGTACGCGAAAGCCAATCCCGGCAAGCTCAGGTTCGCCTCGTCCGGCACCGGCGCGACGGCTCATCTCATTGCGGAGCTGTTCAACGGCCGGGCGGGGCTGCAGGTGATCCACGTGCCGTACAAAGGCAGTGCGCCTGCGCTGATCGACGTCATGGGTGCGCAGGTCGAATACGCGATGGAGACGGCGGCGGCCACCATGCCGCACATCAAAACGGGGCGGCTGCGCGCGTACGGGCTGTCGACGATCAAACCCAGTTCGCTTGCCCCCGGCATCGAGCCGCTCGCTACTGCGGCGAACCTGCCCGGTTTCGATGCGGCGGCCTGGATCGGCATCATGGTGCCTTCGGGCACACCGCGTCCGATCGTCGACCGGCTATCGACCGCCGTGGCGCAGGCCATGAAAGCGCCGGATACAGGAGAGCGGCTGGCCGCTTCCGGCCTCGAGCTCGACTACCGGCGTCCCGAGGAATTCGCGCGCTACCTCATGGAACAGCGCGAGCGCTTCGCCGAGATCATCAGGAAGAACAACATCCGGATCGACTGAGCAGAAGGTCGGTGACCGGGAGGCCGGCGACGCTCGACGATCATTACCGCGCGACCACTTACCGCGTGTTCGTTCCGGACGAGCAGCCGATCGACATCCGGATCGGCGAAGCGTCGGCGAAGCTCGACGCGCTCCTCGCGAAGCATGGTGTCGAGGCCTGGGCATACGTCACCGCGTGGAATCCGGCGTCGCGTCAGCTCGAGGCGCAAGCCAACCGCGCGCGGCAGGCGGCGCTATCGGACGTTGTCCGCGAGCGCGGATGGGTCCACTTCGAAGGCGAAGGTATTCCTGCGAATTCAACATGGCAGCCCGAGGCGAGCGTGCTGGTGCTCGGTATAGCGCGGTCGGATGCGGTCGCGCTCGGTGCGCGGTTCGGTCAGCGCGCAATCGTCGCGGGGGAGCGCGGCGGCGCGGCGGTCCTCGTCTACTGTGATTGAGGGGCATCGAGCGAAAGCCTGCTGAAGATTTGGGCTGTGTCCGGCGCCGCGACGATGGGGCCGTCGAAACCACCCCGTCCGCCCTGAGCCCTTCGACAAGCTCCGGCAACAGGCGCCGAAGTCAAAGGGGGGGGCGGGCACTGCCGGTGTGCATACTGGCAGGCGCTCGTGTTTCGACTTCAAGGCTTTACGCTCAACACGAACGGAGATGTTTGCGCTGTTGTTCGCCTTCGGGGCGAGGTCTATGATCCCCCGAGCACCCTCGTTCCCCTCATCCTACACAGGAGGCCACCATGCATACGCGCCTGAAACCCGTTTTCACTGCGGTCGTCGCTGCGCTCTGGAGCCTGCCCCTCGGGGCTCAAGCCGCGGGTGAGACGCTCGGCACCGTGCGCTTCGACGTCTCGTGCGCCGCCGAGGTCCAGCCGAAGTTCAATCGCGCGATGGCGCTTTTCCATTCGTTCCATTGGAGCGAAGGGGCGAAAGCCTTCAACGAGATCGCGAAGCTCGACCCAAAGTGCGGCATGGCGTATTGGGGCCTGGCCATGATCTCCGCTGACAATCCGTTCGCGTGGCCCGTCTCGCTGAACCTGAAGGAAGGACCCGATTTAGTCGCCAAGGCGAAAGCAACCGGCGCAGGCACCCAGCGCGAGCGCGACTACATCGATGCGCTCGAATTGCTGTACGGCGATCACGCCAACACCGCGCATCGTGTACGCGCGATCGCTTATGAAGAGGCGATGGGCAGCCTGTCGGCGCGCTATCCGCAGGACCTCGAGGCGAAGGTCCTGTACAGCCTGGCGTTGAGCGCCAATCACGACCTGAGCGACGGCACGTATGTGCGCCCGCTCAAGGCGGCTGCGCTGCTCGAGCCGCTGTTCAAGGCGAACCCCGACCACCCCGGCGTGCCGCACTATCTCATTCACAGCTACGACTATCCGCCCATCGCGCAGAAAGGCATCGAAGCCGCCAAGCGGTATTCCAAAGTCGCGGCCGATGCGCCTCACGCGCAGCACATGCCTTCGCATATTTTCACGCGGGTCGGTTACTGGCGCGAATCGGTGGCTGCAAACCAGGCGAGCATTGCTGCTGCGAAAGGGAATGTTCGCAGCATGGCGCACGCGCGCGACTACATGGTGTACGCCTCGCTGCAGCTCGCCGACGATGCGGCGGCGGACGCGATCTGGGCGGAGACGCTCAAGGTTGGCCCCCTCAAATCCGCAGCGATGACCGAGTCTTTCGCTTTCGCCGCGATGCCTGCGCGCCTCGCGCTCGAGCGGGGCAAGTGGGCCGACGCGGCGCGGATCGAGCCGCATGCCGCGATCACCGAAGCCGACTGGCAGCGCCTGCCGCAGGCGCTCTCGAACGTGGTGTTCGCGCGTGCCATCGGCGCCGCACGGTCAGGAGACGCCGCAGGTGCGCGTAGGGAAATCGCAAAACTGAGAGATCTTCAGGCGGTGCTCACCCAGCGCAAGATCGCGTACTGGGCCGAGCAGGTCGATATCCAGGGGAACGTGGCGAGTGCGTGGGCGCTGCGGGCGGAAGGGAAGAACGACGAAGCGCTGGCGGCCATGCGCGCGGCGGCCGATCAGGAAGACCGGACCGAGAAGAACGTGGTGTCGCCCGGACCGCTGCTTCCGGCGCGCGAGCTGCTCGGCGACATGCTGATGGAGCTCAAGCAGCCGGGCGGAGCGCTCAAGCAGTACGAAGCCTCCCTGGGCAAGGAGCCCAACCGTTTTCGCGGGCTGTATGGCGCGACCGTTGCGGCTGACGCGGCTGGCGATCGTGCGCGGGCCCGCGTGCATGCCGAAAAGTTCGCGGCGATGACGGCCCAGTCGAACAGTACGAGACCCGAGCTCGGCCGCGTGCGTCAGGTGCTGGCGCAGCGTTAAGGCATCCGTGAATAAACCTTGCGGCGGCCACCACACGCTACCAGTCACGAGCTTGCTGAACGAATCCCGTTCGTCCTGAGCAAGGCGCGCTGCGCCTGCGGTCGAAGGAGAACGGCGGTGTTCATGCTTCGACTTCAAAGCTTTACGCTCAGCACGAACGGTAGGGGTGCGGGGTGTCACCGTGTGTCGCTCAGCACGAACGGCAAGCCTGCGACGCGTTGCCGTGCGGCGCTCAGTATGAACGGTAGAGTTGCGAGCGTCTCGGGATTGCCTCGTCACCGCGTTTCTCGCAACCACCCGCACCTTGCGGCGGCCGCCACACGCTACCGGTCACGAGCGCTGAACGAATCCCGTTCGTCTCGATAATCGGCAAGTGCCGGGGGAGGGCGCAGCCCCGGCACGCCGCCTGCATCACTCGGAAACCTTCCGCTCTGAGAACCGGTTCCCATGTCGTCCCCATCCCCAGCTCCCTCCGCGCTCCCCGCGGCCGTCCCCATTACGCTCACCCTCAATGGTGAGGCACGCCGGCTCGAAGTCGAGCCCTGGACTTCGCTGCTCGACCTCCTGCGCGAGCGCCTCGGCCTGACCGGCACCAAGAAAGGCTGCGATCACGGCCAGTGCGGCGCGTGCACGGTGCTGGTCGACGGCAAGCGCGTGCTGTCGTGCCTCACGCTCGCGGTGATGCGCGACGGGGCGGAAGTCACCACCATCGAAGGCCTGGCCGAAGGCGGCAAGCTGGACGCCCTCCAGCAGGCTTTCGTCGACCACGACGCGCTCCAGTGCGGTTACTGCACGCCCGGGCAGATCATGTCGGCGACGGGCCTGCTGCGCGAAGGCCAGGCGCGGACCCGCGACGACATCCGCGAGCTCATGAGCGGCAACATCTGCCGCTGCGCCGCTTATGTGAATATCGTCAGTGCGATCGAAGAGGTGATGGAGAAAGCCGCGGAGAGCGGTAAATGAATCCCTTCACCTTGGCGCGCGTGAGCGACGTGGGCGAGGCGGTGCGCGACATCGCCGCGCATCCGGACGCACGCTTCATCGCAGGCGGCACCAACCTCCTCGACCTGATGAAGGAGACGGTCGCGCGTCCGCCGCGGCTGATCGACATCACCCGATTGCCGCTCAAAGGCATCGAGCCCATCGCGGACGGTGGGCTGCGGCTCGGCGCGCTCGCGACCAACGCCGAGACCGCGTACCACGAGGCGGTCCGGCGGCGCTATCCGCTGGTCGCGAAAGCGATTCTTGCCGGGGCGTCGGGACAGATCCGCAACATGGCGACCAACGGCGGTAACCTGCTCCAGCGCACGCGCTGCTGGTATTTCTACGACGTCGCCACACCGTGCAACAAGCGCGAGCCGGGGT
>JBKJKJ010000065.1:0-3172 GCA_046597455.1 Burkholderiales bacterium | reverse complement strand
CCAACCCGTTCGCGTGCATCGCAGCTGGTGTCGCAAGCCTGTGGGGTCCTGCACATGGCGGCGCGAACGAAGCCGTTCTCAAGATGCTCGACCAGATCGGGGACGCCAAGAACATCCCCGAGTTCATCAAGCGCGTGAAGGAAAAAGAAGATCACACGATGCTGATGGGCTTCGGCCATCGCGTCTACAAGAACTACGATCCGCGCGCGCGCATCATCCAGAAGACGTGTCACGAGGTGCTCGAAGAGCTCGATCTCAAGGACAACAAGCTTTTCAAGCTCGCGATGGCGCTCGAGAAAGTCGCGCTGGAAGACGATTACTTCATCAAGCGCAAGCTCTACCCGAACGTGGACTTCTATTCTGGCATCGTCTACAAGGCGCTCGGGATCCCGGTTCCGCTTTTCACCGCGATTTTCGCACTCGCGCGTACCGTCGGCTGGATCGCGCAGTGGAGCGAGATGTTCGGCGACCCCGATTCGAAGCTGAACCGTCCCCGGCAGCTTTTCACCGGACCCACGACGCGGGATTTCGTGCCGCTCGGCAAGCGTAAGTAACGCGCGCTATCGGGAGAGGGGAGAGAGCAGTAAGGAGAGAAGAGAAGCGAAACACGCTTCGAATCCGGTCCTTTACACCTCTCGCCTCCCGCCGCTCCCCTCTCGTCGGACAAACGACCATGATGAAAGAATTTCTCGGCAACTCCTACCTCTTCGGCGCGAACGCGCCGTTCATCGAAGCGCAGTACGACGCCTATCTGTCGGACCCGCAATCGGTCGAGCCGCGCTGGCGCAGTTATTTCGACGAGCTTCAGCGTCTGGACGACGGCCCCGCCGACGTATCGCACCGGGACGTTCAGCAGCGTTTCGTCGAGCTCGCGAAAAATCGCCGCACCCCGGCGTCTTCGCAGGCGGCCAGCTCGCCGGTGGGCGAGAAGCAGTTCGCCGTGTTCCAGCTCATTACCGCTTATCGCACCCTCGCCATCCGGGTAGCCAAAGTCGATCCTCTGGGCCAGGTCGCCATGTCGGATCTTCCGGAGCTCGATCCGGCCAATTACGGACTCGCCGAAGCCGACAAGGACACGGTGTTCAGTACCGGCACGCTGGTATGGAAACCCGAGGCGACGCTGCGCGAGATCCTGGATTTCCTCGCCGACACCTACTGCGGCACCATCGGCGTCGAGTACATGTACATGACCGACATGCCGCAGAAGCGCTGGGTGCAGGAGCGCCTGGAGTCGATCCGCTCGACGCCGCAGTACGATGCGGCCTACAAGAAACACATCCTCGAGCGCCTCACCGCGGCGGAGACGATCGAGAAGTACATGCATACCCGCTACGTCGGGCAGAAACGTTTCTCGGGTGAAGGCGGCGAGTCCGTCATTCCGCAGCTCGACCTGCTCATGCAGCGAGCCGGCGCGCAAGGGGTGCAGGAGCTCGTGATCGGCATGGCCCATCGGGGCCGGCTGAACGTGCTCGTCAATACGATGGGCAAAATGCCCAAAGACCTCTTCGCGGAGTTCGAAGGCAAGCACGACGATCACGATCTGCTCGCAGGCGACGTGAAATACCACATGGGTTTCTCGTCGAACATCATGACCCCGGGCGGACCGATGCACGTGACGCTCGCCTTCAACCCGTCGCACCTGGAGATCGTCGATCCTGTGGTCGAAGGGTCGGTGCGTGCCCGCCAGCATCGTCGCAAAGACTTGACCGGCGATCAGGTCCTGCCGGTGCTCATACACGGGGACGCCTCTTTCGCAGGGCAGGGCGTGATTCAGGAGACGCTGAACCTCGCCCAGACACGCGGGTACGGCACCGGCGGCACGGTGCACATCGTGGTGAACAACCAGATCGGTTTCACGACCTCTGATCCGCGTGATGCGCGCTCCACGCTGTACTGCACCGATGTGGCGAAAATGCTCGAAGTGCCGATCTTCCACGTGAACGGGGACGATCCGGAAGCGGTGTGCCTGGTGACCGAGATCGCGCTCGACTACCGCATGACGTTCCACCGCGACGTGGTGATCGATGTCGTGTGCTACCGCAGGCTCGGCCACAATGAGCAGGACGAGCCAATGGTCACGCAGCCGCTCATGTACAAGCGCATTGCCAAGCTGCCCACCACCCGCACACTGTACTCCGCGCAGCTCGTCGGCGAAGGTGTAGTCACCGAGTCCGAGTCGGAAGAACTGATCGCGACGTTCCGCAAGGCGCTCGACGGCGGGTATCACACCAACAAGACGATACTGCAGAACTACAAGCCGCCATTCGAGATCGACTGGAGCCGCTACAAAGGCAGCAAGTGGAACGAAAACGACGACACGCGTCTCCCGCTAGAGACGCTCAAGGCGCTCGCCGATCGCATCACCACGGTCCCCGATAACTTCAAGCTGCACCCGCGGGTGCAGAAGATCGTCGAAGACCGCAAGCTCATGGCGCGCGGGGAACTGCCTCTGGACTGGGGCATGGCCGAGCATCTGGCTTTCGCCACCTTGCTCAACGAAGGTTATTCGATACGCGTCTCGGGGCAGGACAGCGGGCGCGGAACGTTCTTCCACCGTCACGCAGTCCTGCACGACCAGAACCGCGAGCGCTGGGACCAGGGGACTTACATTCCCTTGCAGAACGTCAGCGAAAAGCAGGGCGATTTCGTCGTCATCGATTCGTTTCTCTCCGAAGAGGCTGTGGTCGGATTCGAATACGGCTACGCCACCTCGAGTCCCAACGAGCTCGTGATCTGGGAAGCCCAGTTCGGCGATTTCGCCAACGGCGCCCAGGTGGTGATCGATCAGTTCATCGCGGCCGGCGAAGTGAAGTGGGGGCGCATGTGCGGGCTCGTCATGATGCTGCCCCACGGCTACGAAGGGCAGGGCCCCGAGCATTCCTCGGGGCGCATCGAGCGTTATCTCCAGCTGTGCGCGGATTACAACATGCAGGTCTGTGTGCCGGCGACGCCCGTGCAGTTGTATTACGTGCTGCGTCGTCAGATGACCCGCCCGTATCGCAAGCCGCTCATCATCTTCACGCCCAAGAGCCTGCTGCGACACAAGGATTCGGTCTCGCCGCTCGAAGAGTTCGCGAACGACAAGTTCCGACCGATCAACGAGGACTGGGACGCGCAGGAGATCGATGCCGCCAAGGTGGAGCGCGTCGTCTTCTGCAGCGGCAAGGTGTAC
>JBKJKJ010000476.1:0-4380 GCA_046597455.1 Burkholderiales bacterium | reverse complement strand
GAGGTTGTTCTGTATGCGATGCATCGTGGTCAGGACGAGTCCTGCAAGCCCGGCCGCAGACGCGGTCGGCAGCGCCATGCGCCCTGCCCAGTTTCCGGCGCGGGGGTGCCAGAGGTGCAATCTGGGCCAGTCGACGCCGACAGCGATGCCTGTCGCGTGCTCGAAGATCACCGTGAGCGCCAGCGCTGCCGCGATCGCGCCGGCGAGCATCTGCACCGGTGCGCGCAACGCCGACCCGAACGCATGCGCCAGGAAAGCGGAACCGAAGAGGGCGAATACGAGACCGGTATTGAAGGTCGCGATGTATCCGGCAGCCGAGGTGACCAGTCCGGGCGTGCGAGTGACCCATCCGGCCATGATGGTCGCCCCGCCCCGCGAGCAGCACGGCGCCGATGCCGATGACGAGCCGGCCGGACCGCACGCCCGATGCGGCGGGTGCGATGCGCCTTGCGGCGGTGGCGATTGCTCTGGCTGTAGCTGACGTTATTGGAGGGGGGAGTGTTGCGGACGAAGGACCAGGATTCTCCATGGGCGCGAGCATACCTGCATTGACCTGTCTGCCCAAGGGCGCCGCGTTGGTCGGTCGTGCAGGGCGCAGCGCAGACAGCTATGATCTCGCCTCTTCGTGCCGGCGCTTGACCATGAATAGCCATGACCCTCGCGCGCCCGTCAGGCACGCGGTTACGGCCACGAACCGCCATACGGCGCGCCCGGAAATCGCGTGCCGGTTTGCCGGCACGTAGCTTGCCGCCGAACACCAGCGGAGGAATTGAGGCCCATGTCGGATCAGGAAAACGAGCTGCTGCGGTCTACGGCGCTGCAAAACGCCAGCAGCATACTGCTCGCAAGGCGCCGCGCCGAGATGGAGCTCGTCGAGGCCAAGGATGCACTGCGCCAGGCCAACGCGCGCCTCACGAGCATACTGGAGAGCATCACCGACGGCTTCGCGGTTGTGGATCGCAACTGGCGCCTCACCTATCTGAATCCACGCGCGCAGGAGATCGTCCGGCCGTTGACCACTTCGCTGGGCGAAGTAATCGGCACCGACCTCTGGGAGACATTTCCGGGTCTGGTCGGCACCGAAATCGAAGCCAACTACCGGCGTTCTCTGGATCAGCAGGTCACGACTGAATTCGAGGTTTTTTTTGCACCGCTCGACGCGTGGTTCGAGGTTCGAACCTATCCGGCGCCGGACGCGCTGACCATTTATTTTCAGGACATCAGCCGGCGCAAGGATGCGGAAGCGCTGCTTGCGGCCGAGAAGAAAATGCTCGAGCTGATTGCGACGGGCGCGCCACTTGATCAGGTGCTCGAGACGCTGGCCCTGGAGGCTGAGGCGCAGTCGCGCGATGGCATGCTGTGCTCGGTGCTGCTTCTCGACGCTGATGGCGAGCGCCTTCTTCACGGCGCGGCGCCCAGCCTGCCCCCGGCGTACAACGAAGCGATACACGGTGTCCGGATCGGGCCCGACGTGGGTTCCTGCGGTACGGCGGCTTTCACGGGGCAGCCGGTTTTCGTCACCGATATTGCGAACGACCCGCGGTGGCGCGATTTTACCGAGCTCGCGGCCATGCATCGGCTCGGGGCCTGTTGCTCGACGCCGATCACCTCGAGTCGCGGTGACCTGCTGGGTACCATCGCGATGTATTTCCGCCAGCCTCACGATCCCGGGGCGCGCGACCGCCGGCTCATTGATGTGGCGACGCAGCTCGCCGCATTCGCAATCGAACGCAAGCGCGGGGAGGACATTCTGCGCGAACGGGAAGCTCGTTTGCGCGCGACGTTTCAGCAGGCTGCCGTAGGAATCGCGATGGCGGGGCTGGATGGCCGGTTCATCGAGCTCAACGAGAAGTTCTGCGCGATTCTGGGTTATTCGGCGAGCGAGTTGCAGCAGCTGAGTTTCGTTGCCATCACTCATCCTGAGGACCGCGCAAGCACTCAGGATCACGTCAGCCGTCTTCTTGCGGGCGATATCGCAGACTTCGTTTACGAAAAGCGCTACGTGCGCAAGGACGGGGCCGTGGTATGGAGTCTCACCACCGTCACCCTGCTCCGGGACGCCGAAAATCAGCCGCAGCGGTTCATCGGGGTCATCGAAGACATCACGCAGCGCAAGCGCGCGGAGGAGGCGCTGCGTCACAGTGAGGAAGAGTTGCGGGCACTGGCCAATTCGATTCCCCAACTCGCGTGGATGGCGGAAGCTGACGGCAACATCTTCTGGTACAACCGCGGCTGGTTCGAATACACGGGCACCACGCTCGATCAGATGCAGGGCTGGGGCTGGCAGTCGGTGCACGATCCTCAAATGCTGCCCCTGGTCCTGGAACGATGGCAGCATTCGATCGCAATGGGTTTGGCGTTCGAGATGGAGTTCCCGCTGCGCGGCGCGGACGGGGTGTTTCGCTGGTTCCTCACCCGGGTCAATCCGGTGCGCGACGCTGCGGGGCGGGTCATTCGCTGGTTCGGGACCAATACCGACGTGGATCAGGTCAAACGGATGCACGAGGCGCTCCAGGATGAAAAGCGGGTCCTCGAGCTGCTGAACAATACGGGGATCGCCCTCGCCTCGAATCTGGAGCACCCGGCCTTGCTTCAGTCCATCACGGACGCAGCCACACAGCTCAGCGGCGCACAGTTCGGCGCGTTCTTCTACATCACCCCCGACGAAAATGGCGACGCCTTGCTGCTCTACACGCTGTCGGGCGCGCCACGCGAAGCGTTCGAGAAATTCGGCAAGCCGCGGGCGACCGCGCTCTTCGGTCCGACATTCAAGGGCGAGGGCGTCATCCGCTGCGACGACGTGCGCAAGGACCCGCGCTACGGAAAGATGTCACCGCATCACGGCATGCCCGCGGGTCATCTTCCAGTGTGCAGCTATCTCGCCGTGCCGGTCGCGTCGCGCTCGGGCGAGGTGATCGGCGGGCTCTTTTTCGGGCATTCGGAGCCGGGGGTGTTCGGCGAGCGCCACGAGCGCCTCATCGTGGGCGTCGCAGGCCAGGCGGCGATCGCCATCGACAATGCCCGGTTGTACGAGGCGGCACAGAAAGCGGCGGAGGAACGCACGCGCCTGCTCGAAAGCGAGCGTTCCGCGCGGGCCGAAGCCGAGCGCATGAGCGCGATGAAAGACGAGTTTCTGGCGACACTTTCCCACGAGCTGCGAACGCCGCTGAACGCGATGCTGGGCTGGTCCCAGATACTGCGCCGGGGGGTGAAAGAGGAGGCCGATCTCGCGCGCGGCCTCGAGACGATCGAGCGCAATGCGCGGGTGCAGACGCAGCTCATCGAGGATCTTCTGGACATGAGCCGGATCACATCGGGCAAGCTGCGACTGGACATCCAGCCGGTGGACCCGTTTACGTTCATCGAAGCTGCGGTGGAAACCGTGCGACCCGCGGCCGAGGCGAAAGGAGTCAGGATCGACAAGCTGCTCGACCCGGCAGCCGGGCCGATTTCGGGCGATCCGGGACGGCTTCAGCAGGTGGTGTGGAATCTGCTGTCCAACGCCATCAAATTCACACCGAAGGGCGGCAAGGTGCAGATTCTGCTGGAACGGGTGAACTCGAACATCGGAATCAGCGTCGCAGACACGGGCAGCGGAATCGATCCCGAATTCCTGCCGTATGTTTTCGAGCGTTTTCGTCAGGCCGACGCCTCCACGACTCGCTCGCACGGGGGCCTGGGACTCGGGTTGTCGATCGTGAAACACCTCGTGGAGCTGCACGGTGGTGCAGTGTACGTCAAGAGTCCGGGCGAAGGGCTCGGCACTACGTTCACGCTTCATCTTCCGTTGGCGGTGGTGCACAGGGCGCCGGTGCCGCCCGAGCGTGCTCATCCCGGGTCGCAGTTGTCCGCTGTGACCGATTTCAGGCTGGCCGATCTTACGGGCGTTAGAGTGCTGGTGGTCGATGACGAACCGGATGCCCGCTCGCTCGTGCAGCACGTGTTGATCGAGTGCCACGCTACGGTGTTCACCGCCAGTAGCGCAGAGGAAGCCCTGCGGCTGGTGGAGACCGAGCGCCCGCAGGTGCTGGTGAGTGATATCGGCATGCCGGGGACCGACGGCTACGCGCTGCTAGCGCGGGTGCGCGGGCTCGGTAGTGCCGGAGGCGGCACCCTGCCGGCGATCGCGTTGACGGCGTTCGCGCGATCCGAAGACCGCACGCGTGCGCTGCGCGCGGGTTTTCTCGTGCACGTCGCGAAGCCGGTCGAGCCTTCAGAGCTCGTGGCGACGGTGGCCAGCGTCGTCGGGCGCACGGGTCCGCAGGCGCGCGGCCGTGAGTATGACCCGGCAGGCTGAGCCGTCGTGCGCTCGGCTTCCGGTCTCGCCCTGCCACCGGCAGGGAAGGCGCTGGGTGGATGCGCCTTACGCGGGCGCCGCTG
>JBKJKJ010000466.1:0-6312 GCA_046597455.1 Burkholderiales bacterium | reverse complement strand
GTTGCCGAACCGAACCGCTACGAGTGAGGTCGAGGTGCGGCGCTGTAACGCCTGGCACACGGTCTCCGCGAGCCGCTTGGTTGCGCCCATGACGTTGGTCGGATTGACGGCTTTGTCGGTGGAAATCAGGACAAACTGGCCCGCGCCGTATTCGGCCGCGGCCGAGGCGACCACCCAGGTACCCAGCACATTGTTGCGCAACGCGACCCACGCGTTGTCGTTTTCCATGAGCGGCACGTGCTTGTATGCCGCGGCATGGAACACGATATCCGGCCGGTAAGCCGCCGCCGCCTCTCGCACGCGCGCCGCGTCTTTCACGTCGCCGATGACGCAGGCCTTGGACAGGTTCGCATGCGTGCGGCTGAATTCCTGTTCGATGGTATAGAGCGCGAACTCGTTCAGCTCGAACATCACCAGCAGTTGCGGCTCGAAAGCCGCGATCTGCCGGCACAGCTCCGATCCGATCGATCCGCCGGCACCGGTGACCATCACCGTGCGGCCGGTGAGCAGCTTGTGCAGACCGGCGCTGTCGAGTTGCACCGGGTCGCGCCCCAGGAGATCGTCGAGCTCGACTTCGCGCAGCGCGGAAGCCTTGACGCGACCACTCATGAGGTCCTCGTACGACGGCACGGTGAGCGCTTTTACATTCGCGCCGGTGCAGATCTGCATCGCGCGGCGCCGCGCTTCGTGCGTCGACGCGGGCATTGCGATGACCGCGTGCTGAGCCCCGGTTTTTGCAGCGACTTCAGGCAGTGTTTCCAGGGGGCCATAGACCTTGACGCCATTCAGCAGGCGGCCGGCTCTGCCCGGATCGTCATCGAGGAAACCCACGACGCGCCACTGCGAGCTGCTCTGGAACTCGCGCAAAAGTGTCAGCGCGGTGTCGCCTGCGCCCAGGATCAGCACCGGCTGGCCGAGATCGCGAAGCGCGCCGTAGAGGTCGTGTTCTTTCCAGACCCGGTATGCCACGCGGCTGCCGCTCATGATGAGCAGCAGCAATATCGGGTCGAGCACCAGGACCGAGCGCGGCAGGGGACCGGAATGTCCACCCATGAGCAGCATTGCCGGTGCGACCAGTGCCGACACGCCGATCGCCGCGAACAGCCGCTTCAGATCCTGCAGGCTCGCGTAGCGCCAGATCCCGCGGTAGAGGCCGAAGCTCCAGAATACGAGCGTTTGCGCAGGCACCACCCAGAGCAGGGTCTGCCACATGTATTGCACGTAGTACGGGGTAATCTCCATGTTGAATCGCAGCCAGTGCGCCAGCATCCAGGCGGCGGCGGCGGCTGCGAGGTCATGAAGGAATACCAGGAAAACTCTGAGCATGGTGCTGCCTTACCGGACGACCGCTGCGGTCATGACTTTGCGCACCGCGGCTGCGGTGTCGAGGATGTCGCGTTCGCTCAGCGTCGGATGAACCATGAACATCAAGCTGGTCTGGCCCAGCTCCTGCGTGACCGGCAGGCGCTCGGCCGGCGCGAGTCCAGCGTTCACGAAAGCCTTTTCCAGGTACATCTCGCTGCAGCTGCCTTCAGCGCACGCAATGCCCTCCGCGGTCACGGCTTCGACGATGCGCTGGCGGTTCCACCCCGGCCCGAGCTGTGCCGGATCGACGAAAGCGTAGTACTTGTAATAAGCGTGACCGTGCCCGCGCGGCTGCGGTCTGAGCACGAGGCCGGGCACGCTCGCGAGTTCTTTGTCGAGCTGCCTTGCGTTGCGCTGTCTTGCCGTCAGCCACGCAGGCAGCTTCTTCAGTTGGCGCCTGCCGATGGCCGCCTGCATTTCAGTCATGCGCCAGTTCGTGCCGAAAGATTCGTGCAGCCAGCGAAATCCGGAAGGATGTTCGCGATTGAATACGGCGTCGTAGCTTTTGCCGTGATCCTTGTAGGACCAGGCCCGCTCCCAGACCGCGCGATCGTCGGTGACGAGCATTCCGCCTTCGCCCCCGGTGGTCATGATCTTGTCCTGGCAGAAGGAAAATGCGCCGATGTCCCCGATCGAGCCGGTGATACGGTCGCGATCGCTCGCGCCGTGGCTTTGCGCACAGTCCTCGATCAGTCTGATATCGTGTTCCGCGGCGAGCTTGAGCAGCGGGTCCATGTCGCACGGCCAGCCCGCGAGGTGCACCGCGATGATCGCGCGGGTGCGCGGTGTCAGGACTGCTTTCACCGTCTGCGAACTGAGGTTGCCTGAGGTCGCATCGACGTCGGCGAATATCGGGCGCGCGCCGCGCAGAACCACGCAGCTGGCTGTCGCCATGAAGGAGCGCGCCGGAACGACGACGTCGTCCCCGGGGCCGATACCGAGCGCGTGCAGGGCGAGCTCGAGCGCAACGCTGCCGTTGGCGAGTGAGACCGCGTAACGAGTTCCGACGAATTCCGCGAATTCGGCTTCGAAGGACGTGCATTCGCCGCCCGTCCAGTAGTTCGCCTTGCCTGACACGAGAACGGCGCGTACCGCGTCGAGCTCGTCATCGGCGAAATGGGGCCACGCGGGCAGGGGCGACGTACGCAGCGGCGCGCCGCCAGAAATCGCGAGCGCAGGACGGGAAGTGTCGATCGCGTCCATCATGACACCAGCGGGCGGCATGGACTCCCCCCAACACGCGCACGCTCATGGACGTCGCTGAGCACCGTGGAACCTGCGCCGATCACGACATCAGCCCCGACACGCACCGAGGGCACGATCGTCGTGCCGGCGCCGACCAGCGTCCCCGCGCCCACCGAGACATGGCCGCAAAGATGCGAACCTGGACCGATGTGAGCGCCATCATCCACACAGCAGTCATGATCGACGGTAGCCCCTGTATTGATGATCGTATTGCCTCCGATGCGGGCCCCCGAGTTGACCACGCAGCCGGCCATGACGACCGTGCCGCCGCCGATTTCGACATCCCTGCCGATGACCGCATGCGGGTGCACGACGGCGATGAGACCGCAGCCGTGCTCGATCAGCCACGCGGCGAGCGTCGTTCGCGTGGCGTTGTCGCCGATGGCGACGATGCCCGTGCACGTCTCATTGCGGCGTGCCAGCAGCTCGTCGCGGCCGCCTATGACGGTATACCCCATGATCTTCGTTCCATGCTTGTCTTTCGAGTCGTCACATACGAAAAGCACGCGGCAGGCCCCCGCGCGCTCGATTGCGTCGATCACCACTTTACCGTGACCGCTCGCACCAAAGACGAAGACGCCGGGTCTGTCATTCATCGCGTGCGCTGCCCGTGAACTTCGGCATCGTCGCGCTGCCGGACTGTGAAATGCCTTGTGGCCGTACGACTCTCATCACGGTCATCAGCAGGATGCGCACATCGAGGCCGAGCGAAAGGCGGTCCACGTACCAGAGGTCGAGTTCGAATCGCTCGTCCCACGAGACGGCATTGCGGCCGTTTACCTGCGCCCAGCCGGTGATGCCCGGACGCACCTCGTGCCGGCATGCCTGTCGCGCACTGTACAGCGGCAGATACTCCATCAGAAGCGGCCGTGGGCCGACCAGGCTCATATCGCCTTTCAACACATTCCAGAGCTGCGGCAGTTCGTCCAGGCTCAACTTGCGCACCCACCGCCCGACCGCGGTCAGGCGTGCCTCGTCGCTCAGCAATTCGCCATCGGGTGCGCGCGCGTCGGACATCGTGCGGAACTTGTACAGGACGAATGCTCGTCCGTGTCGCCCCGGCCGAAGTTGCGTAAACAGTATGGGAGCCCCGATCCTGGTCCGTATGACCAGTGCGACGGCCAAGATCAGCGGCAGAGCCAATGCGAGGCCTGCAGCCGACAGGCAGGCGTCGAGCAGCCGTTTTCCTATAGTGCTGTAAAAGGACATGTGCGCAGGACCGCGGTGAGCGGTATGAGCCGCAGAGGGCGGACCGACGAAGCCGAATCGTAGCGGTTAGCCTCATGATTAGTCAAAGCGTGAACGCAGCAGGTCTTGCTGGCGCCCGCCAACTGTGCGCGGCAGCGTGCGCTCGTAAAACGAGACGAGCGCTGAGCTCAGCGCCGCGCGCGAGAAATCCCGCAGTGCGCGCGTGCGTGCCGCCATTCCCATCGCAACCCGCGCTTGGTCGTCGCCGGCCAGTCTCATCATCGCGGCAGTGAACTCGGGGACATTGCCTGCCGCAAACAGCAACCCGGTGGAGCCGTCCTGGATTGCGTCCATGATGCCGTATATGCGCGAGCCGATCGCGGGAAGGCCGGTGGCGGCCGCCTCGATGACGACCGACCCGAACCCTTCGCGGTAACTCGGCAGGCAGAAAATATCGGATGCCGCCATGTAACGCTCGGGTACTTCGGTCCAGCTCACGAAACGCACCCGCGTGGCGGCTTTCGCACATCGGTCGCGAACCTCGGGCGCAAGACACTCTTCGTCGGGGCCGACGATGACCAGGAATACATCATCACGCTCGCGTGCAATGCTTTCGAAAGCCGACGCCAGATCGAGCACGCCTTTGTCGCGATTGAGGCGGCCGACGAAAAGGAAGACGAGCGCCGAAGGCGGAATGGAAAGCTCGAGGCGTATCGCCGCACGTGCGGCCGCGTCGGGCCTGAACCGGTCGGCGTCCACACCTGAAATCGAACCGCTTCCGAGGACTTCGCCCTGGCTTGGGCGCAGAACGGACTCGGCGCGCAGGAAATCCCTCTGCGACGCGCTGTCGACGAGCAGATGCGTGTTCAGGCGCGCGATGACCGCGTCGAGCGCTTTAAGAAGCCGGCGCACTAGGCCTGTTTGGGTCGCCCACACCTGGCCGGTATAGGTGTGCACCCGAACGGGGACGCGGGCGGCGAAGGCGGCGATCGCAGCGATGAGCCCCGCCTTCGGCGTCACGGAGTGCACGGCGGCGTAGCCGCCGGCACGCAGCACGCGGTAGAGCTGCAACAAGCCGCAAAAATCCGCAAGCGGCGAGATGGTGCGCTCGATTCGAACACGATGAACCGTGACGCCGCGCAGCGCCAGATGGTCGATCGAAGAAGGCCCGGCATTGAGCGCGAGATCGACCTGGTAACGCGCGCTCAGCGCGAGAATGTGATCGGTGAGAAAGGCTTCCACGGTCATCGGGCTCGAAACGACGAAGCAGATGCGAGCAGAGGATGTTCCGCTTCCCGTCATCGTCGGCGGAGTGCTCACGTTGCGCCGGCCAGCCAACGCCGCGCAAGCACGGTTAATCCGTCCTCGATCGAGGACGCGTGACGGTAACCAAGTTCGCGCTCTATCCGCGCCGTTGGGTATCGAACCCGGCTCGTCAGGGCGTCCACCCGGCCAGGTGTGAGCGGGAAGCGCGGCATCACCTGCCCCACTTGCGCTGCGAACCGCGCGAGGGCTTCGGGTAGGCGCGCGCGTGGCGGCGGCCGGTCGAGGGCGGCGGCAATGGCTGCGATCATTGTCTCGATCGTGCAATTTTGCGACACGTTATACGCGCGCCGCTTCGCTTGCGCGCTTGTCGCGCTCAGCATCAGCGCCTGGATGATATCGTCCTCGTGCACGAAATTCCCGATCGCGCCCGGGCGCCCGATAAAAGTGAAGCGCCCGCGCTGCACGGCCGATATCAGCGCATACATGGATCGGTTGCGCATTCGAGGTCCGATGACGCCCGAGGGCCTGACGATCGTGTAAGTCGATGCACCACAGCCCCACTCCGCGACCAGCGCTTCAGCTTCGGCTTTGGTTCGTGCATACGTGCTGGCCGGTTGCAACGCGCTTTCTTCGGTGATCTCGCCCACGCGCGGGGTTCCGTATACCGACAAACTGCTCAGGTGGACCCAGTGAGAGACGCGGCCGGTAGCAGCATCGAGGATCGCGCGTGTGGCCTCGACGTTGACCGCTCGCATCAGCGGCTCGCGCGCGATCTCGGCTGCGCAATGGTAGAGCACGTCGGTGTGCTCGAAAAACGAGGCGGGTATCCGATCGGGCTGCGTCAGGTCGACGCCGATGGGCGTGACGCCCGGCAGCACGGCGATTTCTGCGGCATTGCGGGCCAGCGCATGCACCGTGTCTCCGCGCTCGGCATGCGCGCGCACGAGCAGGCTGCCGACGTAGCCGGCGGCGCCGGTGATGGCGACTTTCACGTGAGGCGAGACCCTGTCGAAGGGGTGCTCACACTCCGGAATCCAGGCGATCAGTAGACATCGCTGTCGCCCTGGGTGAGATGCCAGAACGACGACGGAATTTCGGCAGCCTCGGGGAAATCCGTATAGAAGAAGCGCTGGGGGCGCTCGCGCAGCACAAGACCGAGGCTATCGAACGCTTCGGCGTAGGGATGGTTCGCGGAAAGCCACGCAGTGGCGCGGACGGCGGCGTGCCGCATTCCAAAGTCAATGCAGG
>JBKJKJ010000396.1:0-9761 GCA_046597455.1 Burkholderiales bacterium | reverse complement strand
GTGCAAAGTCGCGCAGCGGATCGAAAGGCAGCTTCGCTGCGATGCTCGGCTACACCCTGCTTGCCACCAGTCCGAGCTTCGCGATCCAGCCGAGCATCGCAGCGAAGCTGCCTTTCGATCCGCTGCGCGACTTTGCACCGATCACGCAGGCGACCCTGGCGCCGTACATACTCGTGGTGCATCCCGGCGTCGAAGCAAAGTCCGTGAAAGAGCTGATCGAGCTTGCGAAAGCGAATCCAGGCAAGCTCAACTACGCCTCCGGCGGCCTGGGCAGCGCGCAGCATCTCACGGCGGAGCTTTTCCGGCTGATGGCGGGAATCGCTATCGTCCACGTTCCCTTCAAAGGCGCGGTCAACATCCCCGATCTCCTTGCGGGCCGCGTGCAGATCCTGTTCAGCGGCGTGCCGCAGGCTTTGCCCCACCTGCAGGCCGCACGCCTGCGTGCACTCGGTGTGACGACGACTAAACGCTCGCCGGCCGTGCCGCAGGTGCCGACGATCGCCGAAGCGGGCGTCCCCGGTTTCGACGTGACGATCTGGTACGGGGTGCTCGCAACAGGGCGCACGCCGAAAGCCGTCGTCGACAAGCTCAACGCCGGGATCGTCGACGCGCTCCACGCGCCCGACGTGCGCCAGCAACTGACCGGCCTCGGTCTGGAGCCGATGGGGAACACGCCCGCCGAGTTCGCCGCGAACCTGCGAACCGAAATCGCGCAATGGGCGAAAGTGGTGAAGCAGGCACGCATCCGGGCCGAGTGACGTCGGGGCTGCCTTAGATCCCCCTGCCGCCTGATGCACTGCGCCCATCGGCGCAAAGAGGCACAGGAGAACATGGCGGACCGCTGCATCAGCGCGTCGATCGTAGTGACGGCACGGGTGATGCCGGCGGCATGAAGATCGCGGTATCCTCCAGCGTATGACTGCAATTCTTTCGACTGCGTCCAGCGGGCAATCCGCAGCGGCGCACATCACGGCGGAGACGGCGTAGTGCCGGGCGCCGGTCTCGATCCCCACGCCATCGCCGTGCTGGTGCTGGCATTGGCGGCATTCGTTTCCTTCAGCATCGGGCGCATCCCGCTCGAGACGACCAGCATCGTCATCATTGCGGCGCTCGTCGTGGGCTTCCAGGTTGTTCCCTATGAACGCGGCGGCGAAGCCGTCGCGCCTTCCGGGTTCTTTCTCGGCTTCGGCCATGAGGCCCTGGTCACGATCTGTGCACTGATGGTTCTGGGCCGCGCGCTCGCGATCACCGGCGCGCTCGAGCCGGTCGCCAAGCTGCTCGGTGCGGCGCTCACGAAGCGTCCCAAGCTCGCGCTGCTGGGCATCCTCATTTTCTGCGCGGGAGCGAGCGGCGTTCTGAACGACACGCCGATCGTGGTCATCATGCTTCCGGTGCTCATGAGCGCGGCATTGCGCAGCGGCACCAATCCGGCGGCGACGCTCATGCCCATGAACTACGCCGTGCTGGTGGGCGGCATGGGAACCACGATCGGCACGTCCACCAATCTGCTCGTGGTCTCGATCGCAGCCGACCTCGGCGTGCGCCGCTTCGACATGTTCGAGTTCATGCCCGTCACGGCGCTGGCTGCGGTGGGCGCCATCCTCTATCTGTGGCTCGTGCTGCCGCACCTGCTCGCGCGCCGCTCGGCGCCCATCGGGGACGCGTCTCCCCAGCTGTTCGCCGCCGTGATGCACGTGAAGGAAGAGGGATACGCGCAGGATCACACGCTCGCGGAAGTCATGAAGAAAGCCGGCAAAGGTGTGAGCATCGAGCAGATCGTGCGCAACTACATCCGCCTCACACGCCTGCCCACGCTCCAGTTCGCGGCCGGCGACCGGTTGTACGTGAGGGCGAACGCCAACGATTTGCGCGAGTTCGCCGCTGAGATCGGCGCATCGTTGCACAATGCCGGGGAGCAGGAGCAGGAGATCGACGACGAGCATCCGCTCGCGAAACCCGACCAGCGGCTCGCCGAAGTCGTGGTGACCGAGCGCTCGATACTCGACGGCACGACGCTGCGCCGCACGCGCTTCGCCGATACGCACGATGTGGTCACCGTCGGCCTGCAGCGCAGCACAGGCACGCCGATTCCAGCCGGTGAAGACGTGCCCGACGTGCGCCTGCGAGCAGGCGACGTGCTTCTCGTGCAAGGCGGCGGCGAGGCGATCTCGAACCTGCGCAAGAATGCGGGGCTGCTGGTTCTCGACACGAGCTACGACTTGCCGCGCACGGCGAAAGCGCCACTGGTCATGGTCATCCTGGCGGCTGTGGTCATCAGCGCGGCGACCAAGATCATGCCGATTTACGCCGCCGCGCTCGTCGGGGTCGCGGTGCTGGTCATCACCAACAGCATTACGTGGGAAGAAGCGGTGAGCGCGCTGTCACCCAAAGTGATATTGCTGGTGGCCGCCAGCCTCGCGCTGGGCGCTGCCCTCACCCGCACCGGCGCCACCGATTTTCTCGCGGCCTCGTTCCTGAGTGCCGCCGGCACGCTGGATCCGCGGTGGCTGCTGCCGCTCATGATGCTGCTCATGGCCGCAATCACCAACTTCGTTTCCAACAATGCCGCTGCAGCGATCGGAACACCCATCGCGGTGAGCATGGCAAGCCAGCTGGGCGTTGCGCCCGAGCCGCTGGTGCTCGCCGTGCTGTTCGGCGCCAACTTCTGCTACCTCACGCCGATGGCTTACCAGACCAATCTGCTGGTGATGGCCGCGGGAGGCTACCGGTTTTCCGATTTCGTTCGCGGCGGGGCGCCGCTGCTGATCATCATGCTCGCCGCATACTCATACCTGCTGCCGCATTTCTTCCCGCTCTGAGGGAAAGACCCGGGGCTCAGGCGATCGCAGGCAGCGGCAGATCGAGCGTCGTCACGCGTCGCAACTCGCGATGGTATTTCCTGTCGTCGAAGCGCGTCGCCCGATGCATCGTCGCGAGGTTGTCCCAGATCACGAGGTCACCGCTGCGCCACGCATGAGAATAGATGAACTGGCGCTGCGTCGCATGCTCCATCAACTCGAGCAGCAGCAAACGCCCCTCCGGCACCGGCAACTCCATGATGCGCACCGCGTGTGAGGCGAGGTAGAGCGAGCGGCGCCGGGTGCGCGGATTCGTGCGAACGAGCGCATGGACCGCCCCCTTGAGCTGTTGCTGCTCCTCCTGCGCGAACTCGAAGCCGAGCAGCTGCCGCGAATGCGCGATCGAATGGTGCACGTGCAGGCCTTCCACTTCCGCTTTCATCCCGGCGTCGAGCGCGTCGTACGCCGCGCGCATGTCCGCGAACTCGGTATCGGCGCTCACCGGCGGAATCACTCGCGCAGAAAGCATCGAATAGCGTCCGGGCGGATCCTGGAAAGACGCATCGGTGTGCCACAGGCGATTGCCGAGCGAGAACATGCGCATGCGGTCCCCGGATTCGCGGATGGCGCCGTTCTCGTCGACATTGGAAATATCGGTCAGAGCCTCGTTGCCGAGCCGATTCTTGCCCAGCGCCGCGAGCCCGGTCTTGGCGTGCACCGCGCCATCGAAGCGCTGCGCGAACGCGAGCTGGTCCTCGTCGGTCAGTGACTGGTCGCGAAACGCGAGGACGGCGTGCTCGTCCATCCCGGCGCGGATCTGATCGAGTGTTTCCCGGTGGTGCACCTGCCGCAGGTCGAGACCGGTGACTTCCGCACCGATGTGAGGGTGTAGCTTGCGAACGGTTAGGGCCATGCTCGGACTCCTGCCGCGATAAACGGCTACGCGGGATCGAATTGAACACTGCACTTTAAGTTAACACCGATTCGCGCCTGGGCAAAGCAGGTACGGCCCGCAATGCATGAGGGAAACAGCGCTCGTTCATGCTTCGACCGTATCGCCGCGCGATGCTCAGCACGAACGGTGGAAGGCACGCTCTGCACCCGGTTCGCTCAGCACGATGGCACGCTTGCGAGCGCCTAGTGTAGTGATGCTGAAATTCGCATCACATTTCGCCTTCCGTTCGTGCTGAGCGTAACACTGTGAAGTCGAAGCATGAAGGGCGTTGTTCGTCGTTCATCCTTCGACTTCGGCACCCGTTGCCGTAGCTTGTCCTGAGCTTGGTCGAAGGGCTCACGACGAACGGATTGTGAAGCGAACTTATGAATCAGGCGCCTAGCGATCGCTTCGTCCCCCCAATTCTCGCCATGACGAACGATTGATATGAGGCGCGAAGCCGGGCCATCGCAATAGTTGCTGCTGACGGATCAGTGCTGTTTCGCCGGTGCGAATCGCGGAAGTTTCAACGTGAAGCACGTGGGGCCGTTCACTTCACTGCATACTTCCACGGTCCCCTCGTGCAGCTTCATGATCGCCTTGACGATCGCCAGCCCCAGGCCCGCCCCGCCGCCCGACTGTGCGCGCGAAGCATCGGCGCGAAAGTAGCGGTCGAAGACGTGCCCCAGCTGATCGGGCGTAATGCCCGGGCCGGTGTTTTCGACTGCGATCGACACGAAGTCGCTGTCGTGGGTCGCGGCGATGCGCACGCTGCCACCCGGGCTCGCGTGTCGAACGGCGTTAGAGACCAGATTGCCGACCGCGCGCCGCAGGAGAATGGGGTCCGCGCAGGCACTCACCTCGCCCGAAACCGCAAGCGAGACGCGGGCTTCGTCCGCGAGCGGATCGTAGTATTCGCAGACCTTGCGAACCAGCGCGCTGACGTCGATCTCTTCGCGGTGCAGCGCGAGTTGGGCATTTTCGGCGCGCGCGATGAACAGCGTGTTCTCGATGAGCCTCGAAAGATGCTCGCAGTCTTCCATGTTGGACGCGAGCAGCTCCTGATAGTCGTCAGGCGTGCGCGGCTTGGAAAGCGCCACCTGGGTCTTGAGCATCAGCGCGTTGAGCGGAGTGCGAAGATCGTGCGAGATGTCGGAAGAGAACTGCGTGAGCCTTTTGACCCCGTCCTCGAGCCGGTCGAGCATGCGGTTGAAAGCCTCCGCGAGCTCGCGCAGCTCACCGGGCGTTTCATCGAGCTTCAAACGCGTGTCGAGGCGCCCGGTCGTGATTTCGTTCGTCTTGTCCGCGACGTGGCGGATCGGCCGCAGACCATTACGCACCGTCAGATAGCCGAGCAATGCCGCGATTAGCGAGGCTGCCAGCGCACCGAAGATGAGGTGGCTGCGATAGCCCGCAAGCACCGCCTCGCGCATCGCGGTGCGATGAGCCACGATGATGCGGATCCGCTCGCCAGTCGACAGGGTGCACATCGCCTCGATGACCCGCCCCATCTGCCCCCCTGCTTTCCAGTCGTGCACGTCGGAAAGCCGGGGGCTGCGGTCGATCGGCACCGAAGCCATCGGCGGAAATGGCGCCGGCGGCTGCGCGCTCTGGAGGATCAGCCTGTCGTCCTCGCCTCGAAGCGCGAAGAAAATCCCGTCGTGCCCGAGCATCGCGTTCAGAAACAGATACGGCATCTTCTCGATGTGCTGGATCGATGGCGAATCCGCAAGGAGATGCCTCACCTTGGAAACCTTGCTGACGAGCTCGGCATCATCGCGCATCTCGAGCTGTGTAGCGAGCGCGCGGTAGAGATACGTCGAGCTCGCGGTGAGCGTCACGAGTATCACCGTGGCGAAAATCAGCGCAAGCCGGCCGGTGATCGTCGCGGGCAGCGGCAGTCTCATTCCCGGTCCTCGAGCACATAACCCATTCCGCGAGCGGTATGGATGAGTTTCGTGTCGAACGGGTCGTCGAGCTTCGCACGAAGCCGTCGCACCGCCACGTCCACGACGTTGGTGTCCGAATCGAAATTCATGTCCCACACCTGCGACGCGATCGACGAGCGCGACAGGATCTCACCTGGATGGCGCGCGAGCAGATGAAGGAGGAGGAATTCCTTCGCAGTGAGCTCGATGCGCGTGCCGCCGCGCGCAACACGGCGCTTGAGCACATCGATGGTCAGATCCGCGATCTGCAGCGATTCGGGTTCCCGTGCAGCGCCCCGGCGAAGCAGGGTGCGAATGCGCGCGAGGAGCTCGGCGAACGCGAAAGGTTTGACGAGGTAGTCATCCGCGCCGAGCTCCAGGCCGCGTACACGATCTTCGACTTCGTCGCGCGCGGTCAGGAAGAGCACGGGCGTTTCCTTCGTTGCGCGAAGCGCCTTCAGCACATCCCACCCCTGCATGCCGGGAAGCATGACATCCAGGACGACGAGGTCATAATCGCCTTCTGTCGCCATGTGAAGCCCGTCAGGACCGGTGCGCGCGAGATCGACCACGAAACCGGACTCTCTGAGGCCTTTGCGCAGATAGTCGCCGGTGCCGGGCTCATCCTCTACGACCAGAAGCTTCATGCCTGTTTTCCCATACCCGCATCAAATGCATCAGTCGACCGGAAAAGCAGCGCGGCCGCTACAGGAGCGGCCGCGAGCTTACCACCTATGTCACGACGCCTGGCGGGCGTCCGCAACATCTCAGCGGGTCAGCCGCTTGCCCGCTCGCTGCCCGCGTTCGGGCTCTGCACTTCGTATTTTGCCGAGCCCACTTCCTGCATGGGCATCGAATCGTGGGTTGCGCCAACCCACTCTGCGGGTGCTTTCGCCTGATGGACGATGACCGGACCGGACTCGTTCACCGAGCTCGGATAACCCGCGTCGGTGCCGTATGCGGCCGCACCACCTGCGAAAGAAAGCGCACCCAGTCCAGCAGCGATCACAAACGACATTTTGCGTAACATTTTTGAATCTCCTTGAAGTTGCATTCGATCGATCAGTCGACCGTGTGCACACTATAAGAAAACCCGTTGGTCACGATCCTGACGGCAACATTACGATTCTGTAATGTCGCGACCTCGCGAAGCGCAATCACGCACGCTCAGCAGTGCGTCGAACCATGGCAGACTACGCGCCTGCTCAACGCTTCCATGGAGACTGCCATCGACACCCCACGTACAACCCGCTGTTCCGGCCGGGCCCCGCGGCGCTCGCGCCTGTCGTGCGCCCTGCTCGTTTCGCTTGCGTTTACCGGATGGGGCGCGTTGAGCGTGATTCCTGGAACCGCGCTCGCCCAGGCGTATCCGGCGAAGCCCGTGCGCATCGTCGTCCCGGCGGTGCCCGGCGGCGGCACGGACATTCTCGCCCGCCTGCTCAGCCCGAGGCTCACGGCGCTCCTGGGGCAAAGCGTCATCATCGACAATCGGGGTGGCGCGTCGACCACGATCGGCACCGAGTACGTTGCACGCGCCGCACCCGACGGTTACACCGTGCTGATTGCGACCACGCCGCATGCGGTCAACCCCAGCCTGTTTCGCAAGCTCAGCTTCGATCCGATCAGCGACTTCACCATGATCAGCCAGCTCGCATCGACTCAGACCGTCCTCGTCGTGCATCCCTCGCTGCCGGTGAAAAACGTAAAGGAGCTCATCGCGCTCGCCAAAGCGCGTCCGGGGCAGCTGACTTCGGCGACGTCGGGCGGCACGTCGCAATTCCTCGCCGTCGAAATGCTCAAGTCGATGGCGGGCATCGACGTGCTCAACATTCCATACAAAGGGGCCGGTGCCGCGCTGAACGATACCGTCGCAGGCCACGTGCAGTTTCAGGTCAACACCATGCTCGCAGCGTTGCCGTTCATCCAGTCCGGAAGGCTGCGTGCGATCGCCGTTTGCGGCGCCCGGCGTGCCGCATCGTTGCCCGATGTCCCGACCGTGGCGGAAACCCTCAAGGGTTTCGAGTCCAGCGGCTGGTACGCGCTGCTCGGGCCGGCGGGCATGCCGCGAGACGTGGTGTCGAAGCTGCATGACACCTTCAGCAAATCATTGCACACGCCGGAAATCACGCGCCGCCTGAGCGAGTTGGGCGTGGAAGTCATTGCCAGCACGCCCGACGAGCTTACCCGCGTCATGCCGAGGGAGATCAAAAAATGGGCAGCGGTCGTCAAGGCTTCGGGCGCCAAACCGGAATGACGTTTTGGCCGGCGTAGCGTTCACGCTTCGACTCCGCGCTCGCTACGCGCCCGGCTAACGGACGGCAGGTTCGACACCCGGCTCGACATCACCTCGTCACCGCTCGAAGTCCCGATACTTGTCGGTGGCAAGCAGGCGGATGATCTCTGCCGCCAGCGCGGCAATATCATCCGCAGTCAGCGGTTCCAGGTTGCCCATCTGCGCTTTGAATGCTTCCCGCGTCGGCGGGAACGCCAGGGCATGACCATAGGGCTGAAGCGTTGCCCCGCGCGCGCGTCCGTAGAGATGCACGTGCAGCTCGTGCCGCCAGTTACCGTTGTCCTGATAGTTGATTCTGCCGATGTCGATTCCGCTGCGGGTGAGGACAGTTGTCATGGCCTCTCCGGCAACCATCGTCAACTTCATGAGCTCGAAAGCCTGGTCGCGCGAAAGCCGTGTTCGATCCTCCAGCGGCACTTTCGGGTTGATGATCAGATGCCCGCCATCGCTGCGCGAAACGTGGGGCTGCCCGGGCGTGGTGATCTCGAAATGCCCGGCTTCAAAAATCAGCGGCATGGTCTGTGCGCGCCTGCACGGGTCATGCGTGGAGCCAGAACGCGAACTCGGCGAAGTTCGGGTTCTTCCACCACTCGCGCCTGCCGGTGCCGTATCGGAAGTTCGTTCTGCCGGCCTGGCTCTGCAGCGGTGCGATCACATCGCCCGCAATGTCGCGGCGCGCGCGCATGTCTTCGGTCTCGGGAACCACGGCGACGATGTGACCGGAGAGCCCATCGTTCCTGCGGCGGGCGACGATGAGCCCTACGGCGCCCTGGTTTACTTCCAGTTGCAGCTTCGCCAGCGTTCCCGTCTGGCGCCAGCCGAACCGCAGGCCGAAGTCGCGCAGCCATCGGTAGAGGTCGTTCGCGCGCTGCTCGTCGATCGTCTTCCCGTACAACGGCTCGACGCTCTTTCCCTGCGCCAGGGACTCTATGGCGGCAGGCGTCCACCACACGCGCGGCAGATAGCATCCGGCGAGATAAGCGTAATCGTGAACGTAAACGTTGCAAAAGGTCATGCGGCCCCGCGGCTGGTACCGCTTGTGCGCGGGCTTGTCCACGGCCAGCCAGCTGACGATGGCGGCCAGCTCGGCGCGGCGCGCCTCGGCCGTGCCGCCCTTGCGGCCGGGCTGGTTGCTCTCGTTGAGGGAGTGGGCGCCGGCGGGTGCGGTGCGCGTCGTCGCGGTGCCTGGCTTGCGGGGCATGTAGACCGCGGTGAGGCCGCTTGCCGGAGCCGTTGGCGAGGGCGCGGCGATGGGCACCTCGGCCACGCCGGGCGCTGCCTTCAGGTACTGGGCGTAGGTATAACCGCGGATCAGCGCGCCGTTCAGGCTCGTCTCAACCAGCAGAAAACCGTTATCACGCCGCGCACGGACGGCACGCACGATGTGGCCATCGGGCAGCTTGGCAACGATATTGGCTTTCGCGTCGCGCGCAGCGATGAGCGGCGCGCGGCGCACGTTGAGCAGCGTCTCGCGCGTTGCCACGACATAGAGCGCCCCGGTGGCCGTGACCGGCGTGGGGGGCGGCACGGTGGAAGTGCCAGGCGCAGGCTGCGAAAGCGCGGGCGCGGCGCCGTCCACGGACACGGTCTTCGACAGGCGGATGAAATCGAACAGCGCCTCCCCGTAATACTGGGTGCCGTTGAAATAACCCTGCTTCAGTCCTTTCGAGGGCGTGTAGCCGCCGGTGTTGTACGCGATGCCGACTGCGGCCATCTCGTAATCCGTCAGCGTCGTTTTGTCCTGCCAGCCGAGCCGCTTGAACTTCGATGCAACTCTCGGTAAAGCGATCCAGGAGCTGAAATCGAAG
>JBKJKJ010000350.1:0-8801 GCA_046597455.1 Burkholderiales bacterium | reverse complement strand
TACGCCGCAGGTGTACGCCAATGCGAAGTCGCGGGCGCCTCAGGTCGAGCTCGCGGAAGTCTCCCGCAGCGATCACCACGTGACTCTCGACAATCCGCGAGGTTTCGTCGACGCGGTCAAAGGCTTTTTGGGGCGCTCATGAGTCTCCGCCGACTCATCGATTCCGCGCACGCCCTCTCGCGCTCGGCATTCGACGTGCGCATCATCATCGTCGCTGCAATGATGCTGCTGGGCGCTTCGCAGTCGTACGCGCAGGGGGTGGACCCGGGCGTGCGCGTTAAAAGCTTTTATTCCGCTTTACTCGACACGATGAAAGAGGCGACGCGCCTCGGTGTCGAGGGCCGCTACAAGAAGCTCGCGCCGGCGATCGGCGCCACCTTCGATCTGCCGGCGATGGCGCGGATTGCGGTAGGACCGACGTGGACCACGCTCAAGCCCGAGCAGCAGGCGGCGATCATCGCGGCATTCTCGCGGATGACCATCGGGACGTATGCGAGCCGTTTCGACGGCTACGACGGCGAGCGCTTCGAAGTCGATCCCAAAACGACGGAGCGTGGCGCCGATCGCATCGTCAACACCCGTATCGTCCAAAAAGGCGGTGAGCCGGTGGCGCTGAATTACCTGGTTCGCAATTCAGGTGGCGAGTGGAAGATCGTGGACGTCTATCTGAGCGGAACGATCAGCGAGCTCGCAACGCGGCGCTCGGAGTTTTCCGCCATCCTCAAATCCGGCGGCGCCGATGCGCTGGTCGCCAGCTTGCGCGCCCGCGGCGACAAACTGCTGTCTGGCGGTTGAACCGCTAGCTCAGCCGTCAGCGATCTGCGCAACACCCCACCATGTATCGAGGCGGGGCGCGTCGGAGTGTTCCGCGCGCGCAGGCGTTTCCGGGTTGACCTCGATCGCGAGCGTGCGCACGATGGGGTCGGTTTTAACGCTCCCCTGCGCGGGGATTTCGGCGGGTGCAATGCTTTGTTTGCCGGTGGGGGCCTCTGGGGTGGCGGGGGCGGCGGGATCGCGAAGCGGGTCGGCCGCGTCGTCCACCGGGCGCACCTCGCGCAGGTCGACCTGCCGGCGCTGCTGCACGATGCTTTTCAGCTGCGAATAAAAGTCGAGCGCACTTTCCTCGATCAGGGCCAGCGCCTCGATGTTGCGCGATCTCAGATCGACGCCGTCGCTGATCCGCACGGCATTGACCGCATCCGACGACGAGTGCGGAAGGTACGGGCCCGGTGCCGTCGTGTAGAAATCGACGCCCAGACCGACCGCGTCGCGCACGTTAGACGGTCCGAAAATGGGCAACACCAGGTAAATCCCCTGCCCGAAACCCCAACCGTGCAGTGTTTGTCCGAAATCGCCGGTTTGCCGCTCGAGGCCTTCCTTGGTCGCAATATCGAACATGCCGGCGACGCCGGCGGTCGAATTCAGCGCGAAACGCGAGAACGTGGTGCCTGCCGCCTTCATGCGCCCCTGCAGCAGATTGTTCGCTAGAATCCGCACCTCCGCGAGATTGTTCAGGATATTGCGGAACCGGTCCTGCACGAATCGCGGAACGATTCCGCGATAAATTTCCGCGGCCGGTTTGATGATCACGCCGTCCAGAACGCGGTTCACGTAGAAAATCCTGCGATTTAGCGGCTCGAGCGGATCGTCATTGCGCTCACCGCCCGCCAACGGCGCACTGGCGCAGCCGGCGAAACCGATGCAGAGAATCGATACGCTAATGAGTGATTTCAGCCTGTTGCGCGAGCGGTGGTACACGTCGACTCCTTCGAAGGGGCGTACGCATAGCCCAGGCAGCGAGTCAATTCAGGATCTCGCTGCTCGGAATATGATGCGGGGATGACCACCGCAATTGTATCCGCGCTTGCCGGGTTGATGCTCGCCGTCGCGCTCGCGGCGTGTTTTTATACTTTTTTCGCAGCTTTTCAGGCGCGTCGCCTGGGGATGAGCCCGCGTGCGCTCGAAGGGCCCGCGCCGGCGGTCTCGATACTGAAACCGCTTTATTCCGCCGAGCCGGGTCTGTACGAAAACCTCGCTTCGTTCTGCGCGCAGGATTACGCGGCCCGGGTGCAGATCGTTTGCGGGGTGCGCAGCCCGAGCGATCCGGCCGCCGCGGTGGTGGAGCAGCTCATTCGCGACCGGCCCGAAAGCGATCTGACGCTGGTCTACACGGCCGGTGGGTCGAGCGCGTCGAACGACAAGGTCGCCAATCTCGCCGGCATGGCCGCGCACGCCGTGCACGACGTGATCATTCTCAGCGACAGCGACATCGCGGTCGGCCGCGGATACGTGGCGGCGACCGTCGCGGAGCTCGGTCAGACCGGCGTGGGCGCGGTGACCTGGCTTTACCGCGGGGTGCCGCTGGGCGGGGTCTGGGCGCGTCTGGCCCGGATGGCGATCGATCATCACTTCCTGCCGAGCGTGCTGGTCGGTCGCGCCCTGGGTCTCGCGCACCCGTGTTTCGGCTCGACGATCGCACTGACCCGCTCGACTCTGACGCGCATCGGCGGTTTCGAAGCCTTCGGCGAGCACCTCGCCGACGACTACGCCATCGGCGACGCGGTCCGCCGGCTGGGCCTGCGCGTCGCGATTCCGGGGGGAATCGTGGCGCACGCGTGCACCGAGCGTTCGCTGGGCGAGCTCGTCCATCACGAGCTGCGCTGGGCGCGCACGGTGCGGGCGGTCGACCCCGCCGGATTCGCCGGAACGCTCTTCACGCATCCGATTCCCCTGGCCCTCATCGCCGCTGCCGTGGCCGGATTCACCCCGTTCACCCTCGGCGTCGCGGCGTTTGCCGTGCTCTCCCGGCTTGTCCTGCAACGCGAGGTCGACCATACTTTGGGCATCGTTGCGGATTCAGGGTGGCTCGCGCTCGCCCGTGATGCACTGTCCTTCTTCGTCTATATCGTCAGTTTCTTTGTGAGTGTCGTTCGTTGGCGCGGTCGCAGCTACCGGGTGCGCGCCGACGGCACACTTCTTCCTGTGAGAGAAAACCGCGCATGATGCGTACCCTGTTTCTTCAAGCCCCGTCGTATGACGGGTTCGATGGCGGCGCTGGTTCGCGCTACCAGGCCCGGCGCGAAATCAAGTCGTTCTGGTACCCGACGTGGCTCGCGCAACCCGCGGCGCTGGTCGAAGGCAGCACCCTCATCGACGCGCCGCCCCACGGGCTGCGCCTGGCTGACATCACCCGACGTGCGGGCGAATTCGACCTGGCGGTCCTGCACACGTCAGTGCCGTCGTTCGCCTCGGACGTCAAGACGATCGAAGCGCTGAAAGCCGCCAACCCCTCGCTCAAGGTGGGACTCATCGGTGCAAAAGTCGCGGTCGATGCCCAGGGGAGCATGGCCGCCTCTGCACTCATCGATTTCGTCGCGCGTAACGAGTTCGATTTCACGATCAAGGAAGTCGCCGAAGGCCGCGACTGGAGCGCGATCGCGGGCCTGTCCTTCCGCGACGCCGGCGGCAACATCGTCCACAACGCAGAGCGTCCGATACTCGAAAACATGGATTCATTGCCGTTCGTGACCCCGGTCTACAAACGCGACCTCGAGATCGAAAAGTATTTCATCGGCTACCTCAAGCATCCCTACATCTCCCTCTACACCGGCCGCGGCTGCAAGTCGCGCTGCACTTTCTGTCTGTGGCCGCAGACGGTCGGCGGCCATCGTTACCGCACGCGCAGCGTCGCGCACGTGATCGAGGAGATCAGGTGGGCGAAACAGGCATTCCCGCAGGTCAGGGAATTCTTTTTCGACGACGACACGTTCACCGACGATCTGCCTCGCGCCGAGGCGATTGCGAAAGAGCTGGGAAAGCTGGGCGTCACCTGGTCGTGCAATGCCAAGGCGAACGTCCCGCGCAAAACGCTTGAGGTGATGCACGAGAACGGTTTGCGCCTGCTCCTCGTCGGTTTCGAGTCGGGGAACCAGCAGATACTCCTGAACATCAAGAAAGGCATGCACGTCGATTTCGCCCGCCGCTTCTCGAAAGACTGCCGCGAGCTCGGCATCGCGATCCACGGCACGTTCATCATGGGGCTTCCCGGCGAAACGAAGGAGACCATCGAAGAGACGATCCGCTTCGCGATCGAAATCAACCCGCACACGATCCAGGCTTCGCTTGCGGCGCCGTATCCCGGCACCGCGCTTTACCGCCAGGCGCTGGAAAAAGGCTGGCTCGACAGCGCGAACGCCGAACTCATCGACGAGCACGGGGTGCAGATCGCTCCGCTGCACTACCCGCATCTGTCGCACACCGAGATTTTCGATTCGGTGGAAACGTTTTACCGGCGCTTCTATTTCAGGGCGCCGAAAATCGCCTCGATCGTGGGCGAGATGGTGCGCAGCCCGGACATGCTGAAGCGCCGGTTGCGCGAAGGCGTCGAATTCTTCCACTTCCTGCGCGAGCGCCGGGAGACGGCGCGCTGAATCCCCAAGGTGCGATCTACCGGCATCTGATCGTCACCGCCGACGATTTCGGCGCGGCGCTGGAGGTCAACGAAGCGGTCGAAATCGCACACACCACCGGTGTGCTCAGCGCGGCCAGCCTGATGGTCGGCGGCGCTGCGGCCGAGGATGCCGTGTCCCGCGCGCGGCGCTTGCCGGACCTTAGAGTGGGGCTTCATCTCGTCCTCGTCGAAGGCAGGCCTTTGCTGTCGCCGGACCGGCTTCCCGATCTGGTCACGCCGCAAGGGCTGTTTCGCACCGACATGGCGGCTCTGGGCGCAGCGATCTGGCTGCGTGCTGCGGTCCGCAGCCAGGTCGCCGCGGAGATCGCGGCGCAGTTCGAGGCGTTTGCCGCGACCGGATTGAAGCTCGATCATGTCAACGCGCACAAGCATTTTCACCTGCATCCGACCGTCGCTTCGATCCTGCTGCAAATCGGGCCGCGGTTCGGCATGTGCGCGGTCCGCGCGCCGCTCGAGCCGCGCAACGTGCTCGCCAGCCTCGAGCCCGCGTCGCCGCCGCCGTCCGACTGGCTCGCCAGGACCTGGGCAGGGCTGCTGCAGCGGCGGCTGCGCCGCAAAGGCTACAAAGTCGCGGACCGGGTGTTCGGCATCGGCTGGTCGGGCGCGATGACCGCCGAGCGCATGACCGCGCTCGTGAGCGACCTCGGAGCAGGCGTGACCGAGATCTACACCCACCCGGCGACCCAGGGGGGTTTCGAAGGCGCCGCCGCAGGCTATCGCTATGGCGACGAGCTGAACGCGCTGAGGTCCAGCTCGGTCGTACAGGCGCTCGAGGCTTCCGGTGCGACGATCGGCGGCTATCTCGACGTGGAACCGCGGTGAAGCGCCCCGGATGGCTGCTCGCAGTCGCGGGCCTCGCGCTGGCGGCATTGCTCTTCCTGCGCGACGATCCGGCGGCGATTGCGCGCCTGCTCGCCGTGGCGGGCGTGGGCCTGGTCCTCGCCGCGCTGTGTCACGTCTTTTCCATGATCCTCAACGCACGCGCATGGCAGGTCCTGCTGCCGCCGCACACGCAGCCGGGCATGGCCGTCATGACGCTCACCGTGTGGGTGCGCGAATCGGTGAATGGGCTGCTTCCGGTGGCGCGTATCGGCGGCGAGATCGTGTCGTTCCGGGTCCTCACGCGCGCGCGCGTCACGCCGCCGCTGGCCGCAGCCAGCCTCATGGTCGACATGGCGCTCTCGGTACTGAGCCAGATGGCTTTCGCGCTGGTGGGCGTGTTCCTGCTGGTGCGCTCGGGTTCCAACACCGGGCTCGCCCTGCGGATCGCCGCGGGCCTGGCGGTGCTCGTGCCGCTCGTCGCCCTGTTCGTCGCGGTTCAGCGCGGCGGGATGTTCGGTGCCCTCGCAAAAGTATTCGACCGGTTGCTGGCCGGACGCCTGGGCGCGCTGGTCGCGCATTCGCACGAGGCCGATCGCGAAGTCAACGCCATGTATGCGCGTCGCGGCGGCATCGTCGCCTGTTTTTTCTGGCAATGCGCGGGCTGGGCGGCGGGCGCGATCGGCATCTGGGTGGCGGCACACTTCCTCGGGCATTCCATCAGCGCGCTGGATGCGCTGGCAATCGAGGCGTTGATCCAGGCGGTGAGCAGCGCGGCGTTCCTGATTCCGGGCGCGCTCGGCGTGCAGGAAGGCGCTTTCATGCTCGCCGGCGCTGCGGTGGGGCTGGACGCGCCGACGTCGCTGGCGCTGGCCGCTTCGCGGCGCATCCGCGATGTCGTGATTTTCTTCCCGGGGCTGGCGGCCTGGTCGTTCGTCGAGCGCAACCGGAGCGCGCTCAGGCGCGACGCGACGAGCTGAATTCGAGCAGCGCCGGCAGGAAGATGAGGGCGCTCGCGAGCGTGCAGGCGAGTGACAGTGCCAGCAACTGACCCATGCTCGAGGTGCCGGGGTGGGACGACAGCCACAGGCTACCGAACGCGCTCGCGGTCGTGAGCGCGCTGAAAATCACCGCGCGCGCGAGACTCGAAGGCAACAGGTATTGCGCGCCGCCGCGCCACGCCATCACGAAGTAGATGTTGAACGACACGCCGATGCCGAAGAGCAGCGGCAGCGCGATGATGTTGGCGTAGTTGAGCGGCAGCCCGATGGCCACGCACAGCGCGAGCGTGAGCACGCCTGAGAGCACCAGCGGTGCGAGGGTGAGCAGCACGTCCGCCGCGCGCCTGAGGACGACCACGAGGACGATACCGATGGCCAGGGCCGCCCACCCACCCGCCTGTATGAAAGCCGTCACGATGGCGCGGCCCGATTCGCTCATGGTCACCGGTGCGCCGGTCGCCTCGGGCGCGATCGTCCTCACCGCTTCCACGAAGCGGCGAAGCATCGCGTTGTCCGTGCCGTCACCGGCGGGGTAGACCTCGACTCGCGCGCGCCCGTCCGCTGCGATCCAGTCGCGCACGAGGTCGGGCGGCAGCGTTTCCCGCGTCACCGTGGCGGGGGAGAGCGCGTTGCGCAGCTGCTCGAGCATGTCGATGAGACCCGGAATGAGCGCCGCGTTGGCGCGCTCGCGCATCGCGCGATCGCCTTGCGCGAGGCCCGTGACAGCGGCGGCGAGACGTCGGGCCTGCACGGGCGCCTCGCCGGTGCGGCCGGTGGCGTATTCGTCGAGCGCGCGCGCGGCCTCGAGCATCGCGCGGGTGTTTTCCGCTTCGCCCGGTGCGGGTGCTGAGGGGGGCGCGAGCGCCGGGCCGAGCAGCAATGCAGCATCACTGATGAGTGCGAGCTTGGCGTCCTGGTCTTCGGGGATGAAGCTCGACAGCGTGAGCGTTTGCGCCACTTCAGGGCGCGCCGAAAGCTTTTTAGCCAACGCGTCGGCGGCGTCCACGCCGGGCGCGAGCACGTCGATCGTATACGGCGTGGTCTGCGGGTCGCGGGCGAGGTCGAGCATCGTCGAAACCGATTCGACAGTGCGGCTGCGCAGGTTGATCGGGTCGAAGTCGAAGCGAAGCTGCGGCAGCACCGCTGCGCTCGCGAGCGCGATGAGCGCGCAAGAACCGACGATCGCGCGGTTATGCGTGCGCACGAACCGGTCGACCGGCCCCAGCGTTGCGAAACCGACCGTCGCCTGCTCGCCTGGCGGTTTGAGCACGCTCAGGCACGCAGGCAGCAGGGTAACGCTGGTTGCGAACGCGATCAGCATGCCGCAGCCCGCGATCAGCCCGAGCTCCGCAACGCCGCGATACGCCGTGGGCAGGAATGCGAAGAAACCGAGCGCGGTCGCGGCGGCGGCGAGCGCGAGTGGACTGCCGACGTGCGCGGCGGCCGAATGCAGCGCCGCATGCAGCCCTTCGTTGCGCGTCTCGGGCAGGTCGCTGTGCGCATACCGCTGCGATCGATAGCTCATGGCGAGCTGGATGCCGAAATCGACCCCGAGACCGACGAAGAGGACTGCGAAGGCGATCGAAATCAGGTTGAACGAGCCCACCATCGCCAGGCCGAGCGCGGCCGTCAGCGCAAGACCCACGAACAGGTTCACGAGTGTGGCTGCGATGATGCGTTTGGAGCGCAGGGCGAGCCACAGCAGGAGCGCCACCAGCACCAGCGTGACCGTTGCGCTGAGCAGCGCGCCTTCACGGAGGGTCGAGAATTCTTCGTCGGCGAGGGGGACCTGGCCGGTGAGCCGCACGCGCGCACCGTTCGCCGGCGTGAAACCCGTGTCGGCCGCGGTTTGCCGGATCACTTTGATCGCGCGCTCGCCCGGCTCGAGCGAGCTGTAATCGAGCACCGGATGAACGAGAACGAACCGGCGAAGCGCGCGAGGGTCGGCGGGCTGCCCCGTCATGAGCGTTCGCCACGCGAGCGGCGCAGCACGGCCTTTGCGCGCCGCTTCCAGCGTCTGGGCGAGTGCCGCCATCGGCCGGGCGAGATCGTCGATCGGGCTCTGCGACTGCGCGGCGCCGCGCACCAGCAAGGCGAGCGCGTCGAGCAATCCGCGCAGGCTCGGATCGGCGGCGAGGGGGCCGAGCAGCGGCTGGGCCGCGATGAGTTGCTCGAGCGCCTGCTGAAGCTGCGCTACGGGCAGGAACAGCAGCCCGTTGTGCTCGAAGAACGGTCCGCCGTCGGGGCGCCAGACGTGATTGAACAACGCCGGTTCGGAGGCGAGCCGGCGGGTCAGGGTTGCCGCGACGCGCTCGGCGATCTCGGGCGTCTCACCATCGATGACGATGGCGATGAGCTCACTGCGCTGGGGAAACGCCTTGTCGAAAGCGATCTCGCGCTGGCGCCACGGCAGGTCTTCCGAAATGAGCTTGCCGCTGTCGGTGTTGATTGCGAAATGGGTCGCGACGTACCCCACGGCCGCGACGAAGCCGATCATCCACACCACGATG